>NZ_CP015849.1:1375000-1497500 GCF_001654495.1 Streptomyces sp. SAT1 | reverse complement strand
TCCATGGTCGAGAGGGAAACAGCCCAGAGCATCGACTAAGGCCCCTAAGCGTACGCTAAGTGGGAAAGGATGTGGAGTCGCAGAGACAACCAGGAGGTTGGCTTAGAAGCAGCCACCCTTGAAAGAGTGCGTAATAGCTCACTGGTCTAGTGATTCCGCGCCGACAATGTAGCGGGGCTCAAGCGTACCGCCGAAGTCGTGTCATTCACACAATAGCCCCAACGGGTGTGTGGATGGGTAGGGGAGCGTCGTCTGCCGGGTGAAGCGGCACTGGAAGGTAGTCGTGGACGGTTGACGAGTGAGAATGCAGGCATGAGTAGCGATTCACACGTGAGAAACGTGTGCGCCGATTGACTAAGGGTTCCTGGGTCAAGCTGATCTGCCCAGGGTAAGTCGGGACCTAAGGCGAGGCCGACAGGCGTAGTCGATGGATAACCGGTTGATATTCCGGTACCCGCTGTGAAGCGTCAAACATCGAGCATCGTGATGCTAAGGCCGTGAAGCCGCCCTGATCTCTTCGGAGTTGAGGGGAGTGGTGGAGCCGCTGAACCGAGCGGTTAGTAGGTGAGTGATGGGGTGACGCAGGAAGGTAGTCCATCCCGGGCGGTGGTTGTCCCGGGGTAAGGGTGTAGGACGGTGTGTAGGTAAATCCGCATGCCATGTGTCTGAGACCTGATGCCGAGCCGATTGTGGTGAAGTGGATGATCCTATGCTGTCGAGAAAAGCCTCTAGCGAGTTTCATGGCGGCCCGTACCCTAAACCGACTCAGGTGGTCAGGTAGAGAATACCGAGGCGTTCGGGTGAACTATGGTTAAGGAACTCGGCAAAATGCCCCCGTAACTTCGGGAGAAGGGGGGCCACATCTGGTGAGGATCTTTACGGTCTGAGCTGGGGGTGGCCGCAGAGACCAGCGAGAAGCGACTGTTTACTAAAAACACAGGTCCGTGCGAAGCCGTAAGGCGATGTATACGGACTGACGCCTGCCCGGTGCTGGAACGTTAAGGGGACCGGTTAGCTTGGATTCGTCCAGGCGAAGCTGAGAACTTAAGCGCCAGTAAACGGCGGTGGTAACTATAACCATCCTAAGGTAGCGAAATTCCTTGTCGGGTAAGTTCCGACCTGCACGAATGGCGTAACGACTTCTCGACTGTCTCAACCATAGGCCCGGTGAAATTGCACTACGAGTAAAGATGCTCGTTTCGCGCAGCAGGACGGAAAGACCCCGGGACCTTTACTACAGTTTGATATTGGTGTTCGGTTCGGCTTGTGTAGGATAGCTGGGAGACTTTGAAGCGTGCACGCCAGTGTGTGTGGAGTCGTCGTTGAAATACCAGTCTGGTCGTGCTGGATGTCTAACCTGGGTCCGTGATCCGGATCAGGGACAGTGTCTGATGGGTAGTTTAACTGGGGCGGTTGCCTCCTAAAGGGTAACGGAGGCGCCCAAAGGTTCCCTCAGCCTGGTTGGTAATCAGGTGTTGAGTGTAAGTGCACAAGGGAGCTTGACTGTGAGACCGACGGGTCGAGCAGGGACGAAAGTCGGGACTAGTGATCCGGCGGTGGCTTGTGGAAGCGCCGTCGCTCAACGGATAAAAGGTACCCCGGGGATAACAGGCTGATCTTCCCCAAGAGTCCATATCGACGGGATGGTTTGGCACCTCGATGTCGGCTCGTCGCATCCTGGGGCTGGAGTCGGTCCCAAGGGTTGGGCTGTTCGCCCATTAAAGCGGTACGCGAGCTGGGTTTAGAACGTCGTGAGACAGTTCGGTCCCTATCCGCTGTGCGCGTAGGAGTCTTGAGAAGGGCTGTCCCTAGTACGAGAGGACCGGGACGGACGAACCTCTGGTGTGCCAGTTGTTCTGCCAAGGGCATGGCTGGTTGGCTACGTTCGGGAGGGATAACCGCTGAAAGCATCTAAGCGGGAAGCCTGCTTCGAGATGAGGGCTCCCACCCACTTGATGGGGTAAGGCTCCCAGTAGACGACTGGGTTGATAGGCCGGATCTGGAAGCACGGTAACGTGTGGAGGTGACCGGTACTAATAGGCCGAGGGCTTGTCCTCAGTTGCTCGCGTCCACTGTGTAAGTTCTGAGGCAACGAACAGTTGCCGGCTTTGAGCTGAACTCACAATTAAAGAGTGTGCTTGTTCGCTCGAAACCATTAGGGTTTCGGTGGTCATAGCGTGAGGGAAACGCCCGGTTACATTCCGAACCCGGAAGCTAAGCCTTACAGCGCCGATGGTACTGCAGGGGGGACCCTGTGGGAGAGTAGGACACCGCCGAACAATCTTTGGAGGACCCCTGGTCACCAGCGTTCAGCTGGGACCAGGGGTCCTTTTGTTTTTTCGTCACACACAGCTTGGAGCGCGCCGGGTACCCGGTTGCGTGAGAATGATTTTGCGGTACAGCAGACAGGAGTCACCGATGTCCACCAACTCTCCCGACGAGCGTCCGGACCGCGATCAGCGCCGCCGGGACGTTGGTGACCGCGGCGAACGCGGTGACCGTGGCGGCTTCCGCGGCGGGCCGCGCCGCAGCGACGACCGTGGTGGCTACACCGGCCGTCGTGACGACGACCGTGGATACGGCCGGCGTGACGACCGTGACCGTGACCGCGGTGGGTACGGCGGCCGTCGCGACGACCGCTCGGACCGTCCCGACCGCGGCGACCGCCGGGACAGCGGCGACCGTGGTGGCTTCCGCCGTGACAGCGGCGACCGCCCCACCTACCGCCGTGACGACCGCAGGGACGACCGTCGTGATGACCGTGGCGATCGCGGTGGCTTCCGTGGTGGTCGTGACGACCGCCGGGACAGCGGCGACCGCGGCGGTTTCCGCCGCGAGGGCGGCGACCGCCCGACCTACCGCCGTGACGACCGTCGCGATGACCGCCCCGGCAGCGACCGTGGTGGCTTCCGTCGTGACAGCGGCGACCGGCCCACCTACCGCCGCGATGACCGGCGGGACGACCGCCGCGACGACACCCGTGGCGGGTACGGCGCCCGGCGTGACGACGACCGTGGGTACGGCCGGCGTGACGACCGTGAGCGTGACCGCGGTGGGTACGGCGCTCGTCGTGACGACCGCAGGGACGATCGTCGTGATGACCGTGGCGATCGCGGTGGCTTCCGTGGTGGTCGTGACGACCGCCGGGACAGCGGCGACCGCGGTGGCTTCCGCCGCGAGGGCGGCGACCGCCCCACCTACCGCCGCGACGACCGCAGGGATGACCGCCCCGGCAGCGACCGTGGTGGCTTCCGCCGTGACAGCGGCGACCGGCCCACCTACCGCCGTGACGACCGCCGTGACGACCGGCGGGACGACCGCCGCGACGACCGGCGGGACAACGACCGTGGCGGGTTCCGCCGTGACAGCGGCGACCGGCCCACCTACCGCCGCGACGACCGCAGGGACGACCGGCGGGACGACCGCCGCGATGACCGTGGCGATCGCGGTGGCTTCCGTGGTGGTCGTGACGACCGCCGGGATGACCGCCGTGACGACCGGGGCGGACGTCCCGGCGGCTTCCGCCGCGACGATCGCGGGGAGCGGGGCGACCGTGGTGACCGCGGGGGACGTCCGGGTGGTTTCCGCCGTGAGGGTGACCGTCCGTCCTACCGTCGTGACGACCGGCGGGACGACCGCAGGGACGACCGTCGCGACGACCGCCGTGGCGGCGGCCGCTTCCGTGACGAGCGGGACCGGGACCGCGACCGGGAGCCGATCAAGCGGCTGCCGATCCCGGAGGAGGTCACCGGCGACGAGATCGACAAGGACGTACGGCAGGAGTTGCAGAGCCTGCCGAAGACGCTCGCCGAGGATGTCGCCAGGAACCTGGTGATGGTCGCCCGGCTGATCGACGAGGACCCGGAGGGCGCCTACGGCTACTCCAGGGTCGCGCTGCGGCTGGCGTCGCGTGTCGCGGCCGTGCGCGAGGCGGCCGGGTTCGCCGCGTACGCGAGCCAGAAGTACAGCGAGGCGCTGGCGGAGTTCCGGGCCGCGCGGCGGATGACCGGCAACGTGGAGCTGTGGCCCGTCATGGCGGACTGCGAGCGCGGGCTCGGCCGGCCGGAGAAGGCGCTGGACATGGCCGGTGCCCCCGAGGTGCACAAGCTCGACAAGGCCGGGCAGGTGGAGATGCGGCTCGTCGCGGCCGGTGCCCGGCGCGACATGGATCAGCTGGACGCGGCCATCGTGACGCTCCAGAGCCCCGAGCTGGCCTCGAACTCCGTCCAGCCGTGGACCGCCCGGCTGCGCTACGCCTACGCCGACGCGCTGCTGGCCGCCGGCCGGGAGTCCGAGGCGCGCGAGTGGTTCGCGAAGGCCGTCGAGGCCGACCGGGACGGCAGCACCGACGCGTCGGACCGCCTGGCCGAGCTGGACGGTGTGGAGTTCACCGACGCGCTCGACGAGGACGGCGAGAACGACACGGCCGACGCGTCGGACGCGGTCGCCGTGACGGACAAGGCCGACGAGCCCGAAGCCGCCCCGCAGCACAGCGGCGCCGACGACGCTGAGAACGACGAGAACGACGAGAACGACGAGAGCGCCGTCGAGGCCAAGAACGACGAAGGCGTCGACAAGGACTGAGTCCTCGAGCGTCCTTGCGCCGCGAGAGTGACGACGAGAGTGACGAAGGGCGGGCCCCGGTCGATACCGGCCGGGGCCCGCCCTTCGTGCGTCACGGCCTCCCCGCCCTCACAGCTCCAGTGCCCGCAGCACCAGCCCAGACGCCGGTTTCGGGCCGAACGACGTCGACTTGCGGGGCATCGTGACGCCCTGCCGGGCCAGCTCGCGCACCACGTCCTCGCGGACCGGGTGCAGCAGGACGGCCGTCCCGCCGTCGCGTTCGGCCTTCGCCACGGTGGCGGCGGTGTCGTGGATGTAGGCGATACGGGCGGGATCGTCCTCGGGGATGTCCCAGACGTGCTCCAGGAGCGTGGCGTGCAGGACGGTCGCGTCGAGCCTGCGCCAGGCCGCCGGACGGTCGGCGGGGACCGTACGGTCCAGGAGACCGGGGTCGGGGCGGTCCACCAGGTGGAAGGCGCCGTCGCCCGCGAGGAGGAAGGCGTTGCCCGCGCAGGCGGCGTCCGCCAGCACCTCCAGCGCCTTGGCCAGGGGCGTCCCGTCCAGGCGCCGCACCCGGAAGTGGCCGCCGAGCGCCGTCAGCGCGTCGGCGACCGGCAGTCCGTGCAGCAGGCGGTGGATGGCGCGGACCCGGAGCGGGTAGCGGGCGGTGTCGACCAGCAGGACGAGTCCGTAGTCCCAGGCGCTGGGCGAGGGGTGCTCCGCGCGCAGGCGCCGGTAGGTCGCCCAGCGGTGGTGGCCGTCGGCGATCAGGGCCTGGTGCGTGGCCAGGTCCTCCCGGATCCCGGCCAGGTCGGCGGGGTCGGTGAGGGCCCACAGGCGGTGGCCGAAGCCGTCCTCGGTGGTGGTGGAGAGCAGCGGGGGCCGTTCGGCGGTGCGTTCGATGATCACGGTCGTCGCGGCGGTGGAGCCGTTGCCGCGGTAGGTCAGCAGCAGCGGTTCCAGGTTGGCGCTGGTCGCGCGCATCAGAGCGGCGCGGTCGGCGACGACGTGGGGCATCACGTCCTCGTGCGGCAGCACCACGCCCTCCGCCGGGTCCGAGACGCGCAGCGCGCCGATCAGGCCGCGTTGCAGCAGGCCGTCGCCGTCGCGCTGCTCGTAGACGTACAGGCCGGGTTCCGGGTCGGTGGTCAGGACGCCCTCGGCGAGCCAGCGGCGCAGGGTGTCGGCGGCCTGTTCGTTGCGGGCGTCGGGCGTGCCGGCCTGGGGCAGGATCAGCCGGACGATGTTGTGGGGGTCGGCGGACTGGAGGTGGTGCAGTCCGTCGGGGCGTACGACGACGTCGTAGGGGGGTGACGTCACGGCGGCCAGACTGCCGACCCGGTCGGGGTCGTAGCGGAGGCCCCGGAACGGAGTGAGGTCGAGGCCGCGGCGCGGTGTTGCCGGCGAGTGACCTGCTGTGTTCATCCCGGCATCGTACGTGTGTCAGTGGCATGGGGGATGATCGGGGGAAACCGGCACACGAGGAGCGATGCGGAATGAGTCAGGGCGTCAGGACCGGTCCCGAGGGCAGTGCGCGGGCGCTGAGCGAGGCGTACGACACGGCGCTGCTCGACCTGGACGGGGTGGTGTACGCGGGAGGTGAGGCCATCGCGCACGCCGTGGACTCGCTCGCCGCCGCCCGTGCGGGCGGCATGCACCTGGCGTACGTCACCAACAACGCCCTGCGCACCCCGGACGCGGTGGCCGCGCACCTGACCGACCTGGGGATACGGGCCGAGGCGTCGGACGTCGTCACCTCGGCGCAGGCGGTGGCCCGGCTGATCGCCGAACAGCTGCCGCAGCGGGCGCGGGTGCTGGTCATCGGTGGTGAGGGGCTGCGGGTGGCGCTGCGCGAACGCGGCCTGGAGCCGGTGGATTCGGCCGACGACGACCCGGCGGCCGTGGCCCAGGGATACGGCGGCCCGGAGATGCCGTGGGGGCGGTTCGCGGAGGCGGCCTACGCCGTCGCGCGCGGGGTGCCGTGGTTCGCCTCCAACACGGACCTGACGATCCCGAGCGCGCGCGGCATCGCCCCGGGCAACGGCGCGGCGGTGGAGGTGGTCCGGATCGCCACGGGTGCGGAGCCGCAGGTGGCGGGCAAGCCGCTGCCGCCCATGCACCGCGAGACGGTGCTGCGCACCGGGGCGCGGCGCCCGCTGGTGGTCGGTGACCGGCTGGACACGGACATCGAGGGCGCGTTCAACGGCGGGGTGGACTCGCTGCTGGTGCTGACCGGGGTGACCGACGGGGCGCGGCTGCTGGCCGCCCCGCCCGAGCACCGGCCGACGTACGTCGACGCCGATCTGCGCGGGCTGCTCACCGGGCAGCCGGAAGTCACCCGGACGGGTGAGGGTTTCCGGTGCGGCGGGTGGACGGCGGCGGCGGGCGCAGACCGGCTGGAGCTGGCCGGTGAGGGTGAACCGCTGGACGGGCTGCGGGCGTTGTGCGCGGCGGCGTGGACGGCGGGCGGCGCGCGGGCGTGTGCGCTGGAGAGCGAGAAGGCGCTGGCCCGCCTGGGGCTGTGACGCACTGTCGAGGCCAGGGGAGGGGTTAGGTTACCCTAACCAGGTGTTGGTCGACAGTCCCCCGAAGAGCGCGCGGCGCGGGCCGCCGCACCCCCGAGCCGTCGCGGGGCGCGCGCCGCCGGGCTGCTCGCGTCCGCCGCGCTGCTGCTGCTCGTCGCCCTGGCGAGCGTCGCGATCGGCGCCAAAGGGCTGAGCCCGGCCCAGGTCTGGCACGGACTGTTCCAGGACTCGGGGACGTACGGCGACGTCGTGGTCGGCCAGCGGCTCTCGCGCACCCTGCTCGGACTGCTCGCCGGGTCCGCGCTCGGGCTGGCCGGTGCCGTGCTCCAGGCGCTCACCCGCAATCCGCTGGCCGACCCGGGCATCCTCGGCATCAACGCGGGCGCGTCGGCCGCCGTGGTCACCGCGATCACCTACCTCGGCGTGACCGGCCTGAGCGGCTATGTGTGGTTCGCCTTCCTCGGCGCCGCCGCGGTGGGAGCGCTGGTGTGGTTCCTCGGCGGCAGCCGGGGCGCCACGCCGGTACGGCTCGCGCTGGCCGGTACGGCGATCGGCGCCGCGCTCTACGGCTATGTCCAGGCCGTGATGATCACGGACGACGCGGCGCTGGGCCGGATGCGGTTCTGGACCGTGGGCTCCCTGGCCTCCGCCACGAACGAGACCGTCGTGCAGGTGCTGCCCTTCTGCGTCGCCGGCACCGTCCTCGCGCTGCTGCTGGCCCGGCCGCTGAACGCCCTGTCGATGGGCGACGACACCGCGCGCGCCCTCGGTGCCCGGCTGCACCGCACCCGGGCGCTGGCGATGCTCGCCGCGACCCTGCTGTGCGGGGCGGCCACCGCCGCCTGCGGTCCGATCGTCTTCGTCGGCCTCATGGTCCCGCACGCGGTGCGCTCGTTCACCGGGCCCGACCTGCGCTGGATCCTGCCCTACTCCACCGTGCTGTCGCCCGTGCTGTTGCTCGGCTCGGACGTGATCGGACGGATCGTCGCCCGGCCCGCCGAGGTCCAGGTCGGCGTCGTCACCGCGCTCATCGGCGGACCGGTGTTCATCCTGCTCGTCCGGCGGCGGAGGACGGCCCAGCTGTGAAGACGCACCGCACCCCCACCGCGAAGACCCCCCGGACGACCGCCCTCGGAACGACCACCACCGAGGCGGCCGCCGCCGGAACCGGGACCGCGCACACCCCCGGTGCCCGCGCGCCCCGCGCCGTACGTGCCGTCCGCGCCCCCGGCGGGCTCTCCCTGCGCCTGGACGTACGGGCGTTCACCGTCGTCGTCCTGCTGACGCTCGCCGCGCTCGCCGCGGGCGTGGTGCTCATCGGCACCGGAGACTTCCCGATCGACGCCTCCGACGTACTGAAGACGCTGGCCGGACAGGGCGACGCGGGCCAGGAGTTCATCATCCGCGAACTGCGGCTGCCCCGGGTCCTGGTCGGCCTGCTGGTCGGCGCCTGCCTGGGCCTGGGCGGTGCGCTCTTCCAGTCGGTCGCCCGCAACCCGCTCGGCAGCCCCGACGTGCTCGGCCTCTCCCAGGGCTCGACCGCCGGCGCCCTGGTGGTGATCGTGCTGCTGTCCGGCAACGCCGCCGCGGTCACCCTCGGCGCGCTGGCGGGCGGCCTGGCGACCGGGCTCGCGATCTATCTGCTGGCCTGGAAGCAGGGCGTCCACGGCTACCGGCTCGTCCTGGTCGGCATCGGCGTCAACGCGGTCGCCACCGCGGTCAACGGCTATCTCCTCACCAAGGCGGACTTCGTCGACGCGGCCCGCGCGGTGAACTGGCTGGCCGGCTCGCTCAACGGCCGCGACTGGGACCAGGTCTGGCCGCTGCTCGCGCTGTGCGCCGTACTGCTCCCGCTCGTCCTCGGCAACGCGCGCGGGCTGCGCATGCTGGAGATGGGCGACGACGTCTCCTACGCCCTGGGCGTGCGCGTCGAGCGGGTGCGGCTGCTGCTGATGGGCTCCGCCGTCCTGCTCACCGCCGCCGCGACCGCCGCCGCCGGACCGGTCGCCTTCGTGGCGCTGACCGCGCCGCAGCTCGCCCGCCGCCTGACCCGCTCGCCCGGCCCGAACCTGGTCCCGTCGCTGTGCATGGGCGCCGCCCTGCTGGTCACCGCCGACTGGGCCGCGCAGCGCGCCTTCGGCGCCGACCAGTTGCCCGTGGGCGTGGTCACCGGCGTGCTCGGCGGGGTCTACCTGCTGTGGCTGCTGGTCACCGAGCGCCGGAAGGGCCGGATATGAGCAGCCGGCCGGACATGAGCAACCCGAGTACCACCGTGAACGACCCGAGGAGCACCGTGAGCCGCCTGTCCGCCGACAACGTCACCCTGGCCTACGACCAGCGCGTCATCGCCGAGGAGCTGTCGGTCGAGATCCCCGACAACTCCTTCACGGTGATCGTCGGCCCGAACGCCTGCGGCAAGTCCACGCTGCTGCGGGCCCTGTCGCGGATGCTCAAGCCCAGCCACGGCCGGGTGCTGCTGGACGGCCAGGTCATCCAGTCGATGCCCGCCAAGCAGGTCGCCCGGACGCTCGGGCTGCTGCCCCAGTCGTCGATCGCGCCCGACGGCATCACCGTCGGCGACCTGGTGGGCCGCGGCCGCTACCCGCACCAGGGCATCCTGCGGCAGTGGTCGGCCGAGGACGAGCGGGTCGTCCAGGAGTCCATGGAGCAGACCGGGGTCACCGCGCTCGCCGAACGGTACGTGGACGAGCTGTCGGGCGGTCAGCGCCAGCGGGTGTGGATCGCCATGGCCCTCGCCCAGCAGACGCCGCTGCTGCTGCTGGACGAGCCGACGACGTATCTGGACATCCAGCACCAGATCGACGTCCTGGACCTCTGCGCCGACCTGCACGAGGAGCAGGGGCGCACCCTCGTCGCCGTGCTGCACGACCTCAACCACGCGGCCCGCTACGCCACCCACCTCATCGCGCTGCGCGAGGGCGAGGTCATCGCCCAGGGCGCGCCGAAGGAGATCGTCACCGCCGAGCTGGTGGAGAAGGTCTTCGGGCTGCGCTGCCAGGTCATCGACGACCCGGAGACGGGCACCCCGCTGGTGGTGCCGGCGGCCCGCGCGGCCCGCGCGCGTCACGCCTCCGTGGCGCCGGGGGCCGAGGTCACAGCAGCTTCCTGAGCCGGAACAGGTCCAGCAGGCTCGCCTCAAGACGCACCCGGCCCGAACCCCAGGCCGTGGCGAAGTTCAGCTCGCCGCCGACCAGCGCGAGAAGGTCCTCGCCCGCCATGGCGAGCCGGATCTGCGCCCTGTCCCGCGGCGGGCCCGGCAGGGTCTCGCGCACGTCGATCCGGCCGCCGGTGAGACGGCCGGCGAAGGTGACGTCGAGATCCGTGATGTGGCAGCTCACCGAGCGGTCCAGGGAAGCCGCCGCACGGACGTCGCCCTGCGCGCCCGCCATGCTGTCCGAGAGCTTCTCGAGTGCGGTACGGCACTCCGCGATCGTGGCCATCGCGACCGACGGTACCCCAGGGCTTCGCGGTAGCGTCTGGGCATGAGCGACTCCGTGCCCGAGGCCGAGCCCCGGACGCCGGCGGCGGCCCCCGGCGAGCCCGCCGCCCAGCAGCCCGCCGGCCCTGCCGACCCCGCCGCCGGGGAACCCTTCGCGCCCGCCCCGCTCGGCGTGCCCCGTACGCCCACCGGCGACGCGGACGTCGACGCCGCCCTGGAGCGGCTCGGCGACGCCGACCACCTCGGGACCGACGGGCACCTGGAGGTGTACGAGGATGTACACGGGGGGCTGCGCGACGCGCTCACCGCGCTCGACACCCGCCCGGGACCTCCGGGACCCCAGGGCCCCCCGGCGCCGCCGGCGCCTTCACCGCCGTACCGACACAGGAGCTGAACCGAACGTGGCAGGAGTCGCACGCCGCCGTCTCGACGCGGAACTGGTCCGCCGCAAGCTCGCGCGCTCGCGCGAGCACGCCGGCCAGTTGATCGCCGCGGGCCGGGTCACCGTCGGCAAGACCGTCGCGACCAAGTCCGCCACACAGGTGGAGACCGCCGCCGCGATCGTGGTCACCGCCGACGACAGCGACCCCGACTACGTCTCCCGGGGCGGCCACAAGCTGGCCGGCGCGCTGGCGGCGTTCGTCCCGCGAGGGCTCGTCGTCGAGGGCCGGCGGGCGCTGGACGCCGGCGCGTCCACCGGGGGCTTCACCGATGTGCTGCTGCGGGCGGGCGCCGCGCACGTCGTCGCCGTCGACGTCGGCTACGGGCAGCTCGCCTGGTCGCTCCGGCAGGACGAGCGGGTCACCGTCAAGGACCGTACGAACGTACGGGAACTGACCCCGGAGGCGCTCGACGGGGAGCCCGTGGGCCTCGTCGTGGGCGATCTGTCCTTCATCCCGCTCGGCCTGGTGCTGCCCGCCCTGACGCGGTGCGTGACGCCGGACGCCGATCTGGTGATGATGGTCAAGCCGCAGTTCGAGGTGGGGAAGGAGCGGCTGGGCAGTGGGGGTGTCGTACGGAGTCCGCAGCTGCGGGCGGAGGCCGTGCGCGGCGTGGCCGGGAAGGCGTGGGAGCTGGGACTCGGGGTGCGGGGCGTCACCGCGAGCCCGCTGCCGGGCCCGTCCGGGAACGTCGAGTACTTTCTGTGGCTGCGTGCCGGGGCGCCCGCCCTGGACCCGGCCGACGTTGACCGTGCAGTGGCGGAGGGGCCGCGTTGACACAGGACCTAGCTCGGACACACACCCAGGCACGAACCGTCTTCCTGCTGGCCCACACCGGGCGGCCCGCCGCCGTGCGCAGCGCCGAGCTGGTCGTCAAGGGGCTGCTGAAGGCCGGGATCGGCGTACGCGTCCTGGAGGCGGAGGCGCGCGACCTGCCGCTGCCGGACGAGGTGCGGCTGGCCGCGGAGGCCACACCGCAGTGCCTGGACGGCTGCGAACTGCTGATCGTGCTCGGCGGTGACGGCACGCTGCTGCGCGGGGCGGAGTTCGCCCGCGCCTCGGGCGTGCCGATGCTCGGCGTGAACCTCGGCAGCGTGGGCTTCCTCGCCGAGGCCGAGCGCGACGACCTGGACAAGGTCGTCGACCGGGTGGTGTCCCGGGCCTACGAGGTCGAGGAGCGGATGACCGTCGACGTGGTCGTGCACCGCAACGGCGACATCGTGCACACCGACTGGGCGCTGAACGAGGCGGCCGTGCAGAAGGTGTCCGCCGAGCGGATGCTGGAGGTCGTCCTGGAGATCGACGGGCGCCCGGTGACCGGCTTCGGCTGCGACGGCATCGTGTGCGCCACGCCCACCGGGTCGACGGCGTACGCCTTCTCCGCGGGCGGTCCCGTGGTGTGGCCCGAGGTCGAGGCGCTGCTGATGGTGCCGATCAGCGCGCACGCGCTGTTCGCGAAGCCGCTGGTGACCTCGCCCGACTCGGTGCTGGCCGTCGAGGTGCTGCCGCACGTGCCGCCGGGCGTCCTGTGGTGCGACGGGCGCCGCACGGTCGAGCTGCCCCCGGGGGCCCGCGTCGAGGTGCGGCGCGGCGCCGTACCGGTACGGCTGGCCCGGCTGCACCACGCGTCCTTCACCGACCGTCTGGTGGCCAAGTTCGCCCTGCCGGTGTCGGGGTGGCGCGGGGCGCCGCGCTGAGCTGTGCCCCGGCACGGCGCCCGCCACCCCGCTTCGGCGGGGACCACCGGATCCGGAACTCGTCCCACACGGAAACGACCGGACCGCCCCCGCCAGGCGGGCGGCGCACTGGTGAACGAGCGTGCCGTCCATGGGTAACGGTCCGTGTTCTCCCCGGTCGGGTGGGGCGCGTCGCGCGAGGCGAGCAAAACCTCGTATGGTCGGGGTCGTGTTGGAGGAGATGCGGATACGGTCGCTCGGAGTCATCGACGACGCTGTCGTCGAGCTGTCGCCCGGCTTCACCGCGGTCACGGGTGAGACGGGTGCGGGCAAGACCATGGTGGTCACCAGCCTGGGACTGCTGCTGGGCGGGCGCGCGGACCCGGCGCTCGTACGGATCGGCGCCGGGAAGGCGGTCGTGGAGGGGCGCGTCACCGTGCCCCCCGGAGCCGCCGCGGCCGTCCGGGCCGAGGAGGCGGGCGCCGAGCTGGACGACGGAGCGCTGCTGATCAGCCGTACCGTCTCCGCCGAAGGCCGCTCCCGCGCCCATCTGGGCGGACGCAGCGTCCCGGTGGGGCTGCTCGCCGAGCTGGCCGACGACCTGGTGGCCGTGCACGGCCAGACCGACCAGCAGGGCCTGCTGAAGCTGTCCCGGCAGCGGCAGGCGCTGGACCGGTACGCGGGCGACGCCGTCGCCGTGCCGCTCGCCAAGTACGCGGAGGCGTACCGGCGGCTGCGGGCGGTCTCCGGCGAGCTGGAGGAGATCACCACGCGCGCGCGGGAACGCGCCCAGGAGGCCGGCATGCTCCGGTTCGGCCTGGACGAGATCGCCGCCGTCGAGCCGCGCGCCGGTGAGGACGCCGAGCTCGCCGAGGAGGCCGAGCGGCTCGGCCACGCCGAGGCGCTCGCCTCCGCCGCGACGCTCGCGCACGCCGCGCTCGCGGGCGATCCCGAGGACCCCGAGGGCATCGACGCGGCCACCCTGGTCGCGGGCGCCCAGCGCGCCCTGGAGGCCGTACGGGCGCACGACCCGGCGCTCGCCGCGCTCGCCGACCGGATCGGTGAGATCGGCATCCTGCTCGGTGACGTCGCCGGGGAGCTGGCCGGGTACGCGGGCGACCTGGACGCCGATCCGCTGCGGCTGGCCGCCGTCGAGGAGCGGCGCGCGGCGCTGACCGCGCTGACCCGCAAGTACGGCGAGTTCGAGCGGGGCATCGACGCCGTGCTGGCCTGGGCCGAGCAGGGCGCCGTCCGGCTGACCGAACTGGAGGGCGACGACTCGCGGATCGACGAGCTGACCGCCGAGCGGGACGCGCTCCGCGCCGAACTGGGCGGCCTCGCGCAGGACCTGACCGAGGCGCGCACCGAGGCCGCCGAGCGGTTCGCCGCCGCCGTCACCGCCGAGCTGGCCTCGCTCGCCATGCCGCACGCGCGCGTGTCGTTCGAGCTGCGGCAGACCGAGGACCCGGACGGCGTGGAGGTGCACGGCCGTACGGTCGCCCACGGGCCCTGGGGCGTCGACGAGGTCGAACTGCTGCTCGCCCCGCACCCGGGCGCCCCGCCGCGCCCGATCGCCAAGGGCGCCTCCGGCGGTGAGCTGTCGCGCGTGATGCTGGCCGTCGAGGTCGTCTTCGCGGGCACCGATCCCGTGCCGACGTACCTCTTCGACGAGGTCGACGCGGGCGTCGGCGGCAAGGCGGCCGTGGAGATCGGCCGGCGGCTCGCGAAGCTGGCGCGGAGCGCGCAGGTCGTCGTGGTGACGCATCTGCCGCAGGTGGCCGCCTTCGCCGACCGGCAACTGCTGGTGGAGAAGACCGACGACGGGTCCGTGACCCGCTCGGGCGTGAAGGTGCTGGAGGGCGAGGACCGGGTCAGGGAGCTGTCCCGGATGCTGGCGGGCCAGGAGGACTCCGAGACGGCACGGGCCCACGCGGAGGAACTGCTGGCGGCGGCGCGGGCCGACGGATAGCGGCCCGCGAGCCGGGCGGTGGTCGGCCAGGGGCGGTTCCTGGCGCGTTCCCGGGATCCCTAGAGTGATCGCATGATCGTACGAGCGGGCCGGAACGCCGCCCTTCTCACCTCGGCCGCACTCGCCTCGGCCGCGCTCACCCGGGCGTCCCTCCGGGCGCTGCGCACCCGGCCGCCCGGCGGGCGGGCGCGCTGGGAACGCGAGAACCACGCCGGCCGGACCGTCGGGCTGTACGCGGCCCCGGCCACCGCGCTGGCCGCGGCGGCGGGCGCGGCACGGGTGCGTCCGGCCGCCGCTCTCGCCGTGGCCGCCGCCGGGCTCTGCGGGGCCTACGACGACATCGCGGGCGCCGGTGACCCGCGCCGCGGCTTCCGCGCCCATCTGTCCGCCCTGTGCGCGGGCGAGGTCACCAGCGGCGCCGTCAAACTGCTCGGCGTCTCGGGGGCCGCGCTCGCCGCCGGGGCCCGGCTCAAGGAGCGGCCGGCCGACAAGGTGCTGGCCGCGGTGGTGATCGCCGGGACCGCGCACCTCGTCAACCTCGTGGACGTACGCCCCGGACGGGCCGCCGGGACGGTGCTGGCGCTCGCCGCGCCCGGACTGCTGCGCGAGGGGCCCGGTGCCGAGCTGGCGGCGACCGCCGCGGGCGTCGCCGCGGCGGTGCTCCCCGACGACCTCGGCGAGCGCGTGATGATCGGCGACACGGGGGCGCACGCCCTGGGCGCGCTGCTGGGCACCGCGATCGTCGCGGGCAACGGACGCGCCGGGCTGGCCGCGCACGCCGCCGCCCTGGTCACGGCGGCGGTCTGCGGCGGCCGGGTGAGCGCGGCGGCCGGCGCCCGCTGACGCCCGGCGGCACCCGCCGTCGTCCCGGACCGCTCGGGGGCGGATCCGGCGCGCGACCCCGAAAAGGGAAGTACGCTCCCGCGTGCGCCCCGCGCGACGGAGACTCCGGTTCATCCGGTACGGCGCTCCCGCGTGCGCCCCGCGTACGAGGCCGCCGCCCGGCCCGGTCCGGCGCTCGCGCGCGCCGCACGCCCCCGCAGAGGCACGGGCGCCTGCTCACTCGTGCGGATGACCCGGACCGGCGCGCCCGCCCCCGGGCGCCGTGCCGTGCGACCGCCCGCCGTACCCGGAACACCCGTACGTCCTGGCATCCTTGACGGAGAACACGGTGCGCCCAGGAGGCGCGCACGCCCGGCCCCGCGCCCCCGATACCTTCTGTACGTTTCCCGTTGACCGCACCACGCCGACCCAGGAGCCCCGCCCGCGTGACCCCCGTGAGCAGCACCGCACCGCACGGCCAGTCGCCACTGCGCACCGTGCAGGTGATCGGTGGCGGCAACGCGGGCAGCAGTGCCCATGTGCGGTCCCTGGCCGCGGGGCTCGTCGCACGGGGCGTGCGCGTCACGGTGTGCGCCCCCGTGGAGGCCGACCACGCCTACGACTTCACCGGTGTCGGCGCCGACCATGTGCATGTGCCGCGCAGCAGCGACCCCGGTTCCGTGGCGGCCCTCCGCGCGGCCTGCACCGAGGCGCACCTCGTGCACGCGCACGGACTGCACGCCTCCTTCCGCGCGGTGCTCGCGCTCCGCGGCCGGCGCACCCCGCTCGTCGTGACCTGGCACAACCGCGCGCACGCGGAAGGGGCGCGGGCCCGGTTCCTGCGGCTGCTGGAGCGGCGGGTGGTGAAGGCGGCCGCCGTGGTGCTCGGCACCACCTCCGACCTGGTGGAGCGGGCGCGCCGGGCCGGTGCGCGCGACGCCCGCCTCGCCGCCACCGCGCTGCCCGGCCCGCACCCGGAGGACGGCACGGACGACCCGGACCGCACACCGCCCAAGCTCCGGGCCGAACTCGGCGCCACCGGGCGCCCGTTGCTCCTGGCCGTCGGCTCGCTGGAGCGCCACCGCGGCTACGAGTTCCTGCTCGACGCGGCCGCCGCCTGGCGCCGTCTCGACCCGATGCCGCTGGTGGTCGTCGCGGGGGAGGGGCCGCTGCGCGCGGCCCTGCAGCGGCGGATCGAGGACGAGGAGCTGCCGGTCCGGCTGATCGGGCTGCGCGACGACGTGCGGCGGCTGCTCACGGCCGCCGATCTCGCGCTGGTCACCAGCAGCTGGGAGTCGCGCTGCGTGCTCGCCCAGGAGGCGCTGCTCGCCGGGGTGCCGCTCGTCGCGACCGCCGTGGGCGGGATCCCCGACCTGGTGGGCGACGCGGCCGAACTCGTCCCCTACGGCGAGCCGCACACCCTGGCCGCCGCCGTGGTGCGGCTGCTCGCCGACCCCGGGCGGCGCGAACTCCTGCGGAGGAAGGGCGCCGCGCAGGCCGCGAGCTGGCCCACCGAGGACGAGACCGTCGCCCAGGTCCTCAGCGTCTACGACGAGTTGACCGAACCGGGCCGGCCGGTCTGAGAAGGCCCCGGCGGGGCGCACACCGGCGCGCGGGCCCGGCTCAGGACACGTGCCGGCGGGCCCGCAGCGCCAGACTGAGTGCCAGGACCGTCTGCGGGTCGTCCAGGTCGGTGCCCAGCAGCTCGCCGATCCGGGCCAGCCGGTTGTAGAGGGTCTGCCGGTTCAGATGCAGCTCGCGGGCCGTCTCCGCCTTGCGGCCCGCGTGCGCCAGATAGGTCTGGAGGGTGGGCAGCAGCGGCGGCCGGGAGCGCGAGTCGTGGTCCTGGAGCGGACCGATGGCCCGGTCCACGAAGGCCGCCAGGTCCGGATGGCCGCGCAGCCGCCACAGCAGCAGGTCGATGTCGAGACGGCGGGCGTCGTACCAGGGCCGCTCGGGCAGCCCCTGCGCCGCCGTCGCCGTCTCGGCCGCGTGCCGCAGGCCCGCCGAGGCCGCCGCCCAGCCGCCCGGCACGCCCACGACCACCACCGGCGGCGCCGCGCCCGGCCGCCGCATGCCCGCACGCTCCGCACCGGCCCGCAGCGCCGCCGCGACCCGGTCGGCGGTCGCCGGGCGCTCCGCCTCGGAGCGCAGCCCGACCAGCAGCAGCACCCGGCCCTCGACCGGCCGCACGCCCAGCAGGGCGGGCACGCCGACCGTGGTCAGCTCCTCGGCGACCGCCCGCGCCAGCACCGCCCAGCCGCCTCCGCCGCCGCCCGGTGCCAGGCTGTCGCCCAGCCGCATGACCACCGGCAGCAGCGGGCTGCCGCCCGGCCGGAAGCCGAGGACGCGGGCCTGCGCGGGGGCGTCCTCGGCGGTGACGCGGCCCTCGGCGAGGTCGGTGAGGAAGTCCCCGCGTCCGCGCGCGGCCAGTTCCTCCTCCTGCCGGGCCTGCATCAGCACCACCGCGAGGATCCCGGCCACCCGCTCCACGGCCATGCGGTGCACCGGGGCGAGCGGCGCGCGCACGGGCAGCAGCACCAGGCGGGCGCGGACCGAGCCGGGGCCGGGGCCGCCTCCGGGCACGTCCACCAGGACCGAACCGGCAGGCGGCGGCGCGTCCTTGTGCTGGGCGCGCAGCCCTTCCCAGACCTGGAGCGGATCGGCGCCCTCCGGCCCGGCGCCGGCCGCGTACAGCAGTCGTCCGTCGGGGGTCTCCAGGAAGACCGGGTTGGCGCCGAAGTCGGCGAGGATGCCCAGCACCTGCGGCACCCCGCCGCCGCCGAGCAGCGCCTCGGTGCAGCGGCGGTGCACCTCCTCGGCGCGCTGGAGCAGCGCGTAGTGACCGTTGACGATCTCGGTGTGGATCTCCTCGGTGACCGCCACGAACGGCACCTCGCGGTGCAGCTGGACCAGCGGGAGACCGGCACTGCGGGCCGTCTCGACGAGCGCGGCGGGCAGCCGGGCGAAGCGCGGGCCCAGCTCCACGACGAGGGCGGCGATGCCCCGCTCGGCGAGGGTGCGGACGAACGCGCGCTGGTCGGCGGGGCGGGTGCCCAGGCCGTAGCCGGTGGTCAGCAGCAGCTCGCCGCCCTTGAGCAGGGAGGCGATGTTGGGGACCTCCCCGGCGTGCACCCAGCGCACGGTGCGGCCCAGCCGGTCGCCGCCGGCCACGATCTCGGGCAGGCCGCTGCGGAGGCCGGGCAGTTCGAGGGCACGCTGCACGGTGATCCCGGCGCCCTCGGTGTCGAGTCTGCGGTCCATGAAACCGGACGCTACCTGGGGAAACGGCACCGGGACAGTACCGGGCGGACGGCAGGACCACGGCACGGCCGCGGCAGCCGGGTCGCCTTCCCGTCCCGGTCGGTCAGGCGTACGCCGCGGAAGGGCCGCCTCGGCCGGCGGTCCGCGCCGCCGCCCCGGTTCCGGCGGGGACCTGTGCCGGAGGCCACTCGGGCGAGGAGAACGCAACTTCGACAGGACCTCACCGCAGCAGCTACCTTCACCGGGCCCTCGGCGGCCGCCCGCGGTCGCACGGGGGCTCCTCCCCGTCCCCGCGTGAGCCACCGAACCGGGTCCGCACCAGGAACCCACGACCGGAGAGAGAAGCATGCCCCGTCTTGCTCTGTACACATTCGGCGTCCTGAAGTCACCGCTCACCGACCCCGCGCCTGTCACGCGCGACTTCCACGACCGCGCCGGAGGCATCTACCAGAGGATCAGCCGGCACCCCGGACACCTCGCTCACGCCGAAGCGGCCGAGGGCGAGCGGGGCACGCACTTCCAACTGGACTGGGGCGCGTGGGGGGAGTTCGCCGTACCGGCCTGGTACGGCAAGGGCCGTACGCCGGAGACCATCGCCCTGGCCGCGACCCTGTCGCTCTGGACCGGCCCGCGTCCCGCCTTCGACGCCGTCTACACCGGTCTGCACCGTGAGGCGTTGAACAGGCGTCACGACTGGTTCGAGCGGGCAAGGCACCCCGGCCACGCCCTGTGGTGGGTCCCCGACGACGTGACCCCCACCTGGCGGGACGGGGTGTCCCGGCTGGAACACCTCCACGACCACGGCCCGGCGCCGCACGCCTTCACCTTCCAGCACCCCTTCGACCCGGAGGGGACTCCCGCCCGGATCAGAGGCGCGGCCGCGGACGGGAGCGAGTGAGGGCCCGGCGGCCGCGGCGCGTCACCCGCCGTACGCCCCGCTCGCCGTCAGGCGCAGCGCGGTGTCGATCAGGGGGACGTGACTGAAGGCCTGCGGGAAGTTGCCGACCTGGCGCTGGAGGCGCGGGTCCCACTCCTCGGCCAGCAGACCGAGGTCGTTGCGCAGGGACAGCAGCTTCTCGAAGAGCCTGCGGGCCTCGTCGACGCGGCCGATCATCGCCAGGTCGTCGGCCATCCAGAACGAGCAGGCGAGGAAGGCGCCCTCGTCGCCGGGGAGGCCGTCGACACCGGCGTGGTCGCCGTCGGTGGGGTAGCGCAGGATGAAGCCGTCCGAGGTGGACAGCTCGCGCTGGATGGCCTCGATGGTGCCGATGACCCGCTTGTCGTCCGGCGGCAGGAAGCCCATCTGCGGGATGAGCAGCAAGGAGGCGTCCAGCTCCCGGGAGCCGTAGGACTGGGTGAAGGTGTTGCGCTCCTTGTCGTAGCCCTTCTCGCAGACGTCCCGGTGGATCTCGTCGCGCAGGTCCTTCCAGCGCTCCAGCGGGCCGTCGACGTCGCCGGACTCCATCAGCTTGATGGTGCGGTCCACGGCGACCCAGGCCATGACCTTGGAGTGCACGAAGTGGCGGCGCGGGCCGCGCACCTCCCAGATGCCCTCGTCCGGCTCCTGCCAGTGCTTCTCCAGGTAGCGGATCAGCTTGAGCTGGAGCAGCGAGGCGTAGTCGTTGCGGGCGAGGCCGGTCATGTGGGCCAGGTGGAGGGCCTCGGTGACCTCGCCGTAGACGTCGAGCTGGAGCTGGTGCGCGGCGCCGTTGCCGACCCGGACCGGGGCGGAGTTCTCGTAGCCGGGCAGCCAGTCGAGCTCCGCCTCGCCGAGCTCGCGCTCACCGGCGATGCCGTACATGATCTGGAGGTTCTCCGGGTCGCCGGCGACCGCGCGCAGCAGCCACTCGCGCCAGGCGCGGGCCTCCTCGCGGTAGCCGGTGCGCAGCAGCGAGGAGAGGGTGATCGCCGCGTCCCGCAGCCAGGTGTAGCGGTAGTCCCAGTTGCGTACGCCGCCGATGTCCTCCGGCAGGGAGGTGGTGGGCGCGGCGACGATGCCGCCGGTGGGGGCGTAGGTGAGGGCCTTGAGGGTGATCAGGGAGCGGACCACGGCCTCGCGGTAGGGGCCGTGGTACGTGCAGTGGCCGACCCATTCGCGCCAGAAGTCCTCGGTCGCCTCCAGCGACTGCTCGGGCTCGGGCTCCGGCGGCGCCTCCTTGTGCGAGGGCTGCCAGGAGATGGTGAACGCGATCCGGTCACCGGGGGCGACCGTGAAGTCCGCGTACGTGGTCAGCGCCTCGCCGTAGGTCTCCGCCGGTGTGTCGAACCACACGGAGTCGGGTCCGGCGACGGCCACCGTCCGGGACTCGTGGCGGTGCACCCACGGCACGATGCGGCCGTAGGAGAAGCGCATGCGCAGCGCCGAGCGCATCGGGACCCGGCCGGAGACGCCCTCCACGATGCGGATCAGCTGGGGGGCGCCGTCGCGCGGGGGCATGAAATCGGTCACGCGGACCGTGCCGCGCGGGGTGTCCCACTCCGATTCGAGGATCAGGGAGTCGCCCCGGTAGCTGCGCCGGTTCGCCGTGGGGGGCTCGGCGCCCGCCGGGAAGGCCGGGCCGAGCCGCCAGAAGCCGTGCTCCTCGTTGCCCAGCAGACCGGCGAAGATGGCGTGCGAGTCGAAGCGGGGCAGGCACAGCCAGTCGACCGTGCCGTCCCGGCAGACCAGGGCAGCGGTCTGCATGTCTCCGATGAGTGCGTAGTCTTCGATGCGCCCGGCCACGTGCAACTCCAGTCGAACGGCCACGTCACCCCGCATACGGGGCGGTCGCTAGTGCGGTCAAGGGGTTGTGATGCGTCGTTGAGCGGTGCAGCAGACCGCCGGTCGGCCGTGAGGCAGAACGACAACCTTTGCTCAACGAACTGACGAGCTCTCGTTGTTCCGGTGCGTACGGGCTGGGGTGGTGCCGTGTTGCCGGCCGGGCTCGGCAGCGAGTGTCCGAGCAGGATACGACGCACGTAGATGATCTGTGTGCCGCTCGGGGCAACCCGCATGCGCCGAACGGGTGAGCCAAGGGTGAGAGACCCGTGACCGTCCCTTCTGCGTGCCGGCGCGTGCGCGGAGCGTGGCCGGAAGCCATCCCCCTCAGGCGCTGATACCCTGGTAGCCCGTGGACCGGTGGGCTCGAAACCCCCGAACCGCAGCGACGGCACCCCAGCCGGACAACCCGGGTCCCCCGGGCCGGACCGCCGTACCGCACGACAATCCGCGACCACGGGAGCCCCCTCTTGGCCATGCCGCCCAAATCAACGACGACCAAGCACATCTTCGTCACCGGGGGTGTCGCCTCCTCGCTCGGAAAGGGCCTCACCGCCTCCAGCCTCGGCATGCTCCTGAAGGCACGGGGCCTGCGCGTCGTGATGCAGAAGCTCGACCCGTACCTGAACGTCGACCCGGGCACGATGAACCCCTTCCAGCACGGTGAGGTCTTCGTCACCAACGACGGCGCCGAGACCGACCTGGACATCGGACACTACGAGCGCTTCCTCGACCGAGACCTGGACGGCACCGCCAACGTCACTACAGGACAGGTGTACTCCACGGTCATCGCCAAGGAGCGGCGCGGCGAGTACCTGGGTGACACCGTGCAGGTCATCCCGCACATCACCAACGAGATCAAGCACCGCATCCGGCGGATGGCGACCGACGAGGTGGACGTCGTCATCACCGAGGTCGGCGGCACCGTCGGCGACATCGAGTCGCTGCCGTTCCTGGAGACCGTCCGCCAGGTCCGCCACGAGGTCGGCCGGGACAACGTCTTCGTGGTGCACATCTCGCTGCTGCCCTACATCGGCCCCTCCGGCGAGCTGAAGACCAAGCCGACCCAGCACTCGGTCGCCGCGCTGCGCAACATCGGTATCCAGCCGGACGCCATCGTGCTGCGCTGCGACCGCGAGGTCCCCACCGCGATCAAGCGCAAGATCTCCCTGATGTGCGACGTCGACGAGGACGCCGTGGTCGCCTGCCCCGACGCCCGTTCGATCTACGACATCCCGAAGGTCGTGCATGCCGAGGGCCTGGACGCCTACGTGGTCCGCAAGCTCGACCTGCCCTTCCGCGACGTGGACTGGACGACCTGGGACGACCTGCTCGACCGCGTCCACAACCCCGACCACGAGATCACCCTCGCCCTGGTCGGCAAGTACATCGACCTGCCCGACGCCTATCTGTCGGTGACCGAGGCGCTGCGCGCGGGCGGCTTCGCCAACAAGGCCCGCGTGAAGATCAAGTGGGTCACCTCCGACGACTGCAGGACGCCAGCGGACGCCAGGGCGCAGCTCTCCGACGTCGACGGCATCTGCATCCCGGGCGGCTTCGGCGACCGCGGTGTGCTCGGCAAGGTCGGCGCGATCCGCTACGCCCGCGAGAACAAGATCCCGCTGCTGGGCCTCTGCCTGGGCCTGCAGTGCATCGTGATCGAGGCGGCCCGCGGCCTGGCCGGCATCTCGGACGCCAACTCCACCGAGTTCGACCCGGCCACCGCGCACCCGGTGATCTCCACCATGGCCGAGCAGATGGACATCGTCGCCGGTGAGGGCGACATGGGCGGCACCATGCGGCTGGGCATGTACCCGGCCAAGCTGGCCGAGGGCTCCCTCGTGCGCGAGGTCTACGACGGCAAGGAGTACGTCGAGGAGCGCCACCGCCACCGCTACGAGGTGAACAACGCCTACCGCGCCGAGCTGGAGAAGAAGGCGGGCATCGTCTTCTCCGGCACCTCCCCGGACGGCAAGCTCGTCGAGTACGTGGAGTACCCGCGCGAGGTGCACCCCTACCTGGTCGCCACCCAGGCCCACCCGGAGCTGCGCTCCCGCCCGACCCGGCCGCACCCGCTCTTCGCCGGGCTGGTGAAGGCCGCCGTCGAGCGGAAGATCGCCGAGTAGTCCGCCGGTTGTACGGTGGCCGGGGTGCCCGCGCGCGGAGCGGGCACCCCGGTTGCGTAGGTACCGACATGTGCGGAGGACAGGGCATGACGATCAAGGACACCCCCGAGGAGTGGGAGGTCCGGGGCAGCCGGACGCCGTTCACCGGGGCCAAGACCTCGATGCGGACCGACGAGGTGGTCATGCCCGACGGCTCCGTGTCCGCCCGCGACTACCAGGTCCACCCCGGCTCGGTGGCCGTCCTGGCGCTGGACGGGCAGGACCGGGTGCTGGTCATCCGGCAGTACCGCCACCCGGTGCGGCAGCGGCTGTGGGAGATTCCGGCCGGTCTGCTCGACGTGCCCGGCGAGAACCCGCTGCACGCCGCCCAGCGCGAGCTGTACGAGGAGGCGCACGTCAAGGCGGAGGACTGGCGGGTGCTGACCGACGTGTACACCACCCCCGGCGGCTGCGACGAGGCCGTACGGATCTTCCTCGCCCGTGAGCTGTCCGAGGCCGAGGGCGAGCGCTTCGCCGCGGAGCACGAGGAGACGGACATGGAGCTGGACCGGGTGCCGGTCGGCGACCTGGTGCGCGGGGTGCTCGCGGGGGAGCTGCACAACAACTGCCTCGTCGTGGGCGTGCTCGCGCTCGTCGCGGCCCGGCAGGGCGAGGGCCTGGACGCGCTGCGCCCGGCGCTCGCACCGTGGCCGGCCCGTCCGTTCGAGTCCTGAGCGGGCCCCGGCCTCGCGCCGAGGCCGGTGTGACCATCGGCTGATCCGATCGGGCGACCTGCCCGCCGTGCTCGTCCCGGAACGTCGCAGAGCGTGAACTAGGCTCTTCAAACGCCCGTACCGGAGTCCCGGCGGGTATGCGCGTGCGGTGGGACGGGAGTGTGGCCCGTGACGGATCAGGCGGTGGACGCAGGCGGCGTGAAACCGGCCCGCGACAACCGGTCGCCCACAGTGATGGATCGTCACTTCCTCGGCCGCACGCGGGAGTTGAAGGGACTGCGCGCGGACATCGAACGCGCCGGACTCGACACCATCTCCGGCCGCAAGGCACCCCGCGCCCGGGTCCTGCTCATCGCCGGCCGGCCCGGATCCGGCCGCACCGCGCTCGCCGGCGAACTGGTGCGCCAGGTCGCCGACCGTTACCCCGACGGCGTGCTGCGGGCCCGGCTCACCGAGCCCGACGGCACCCCCGTGCCGGTCGGCCGGGCCGCCGGCGAACTGCTCACCGCGCTCGGCCTGCCCGTGCCGCCCGGCGCCGCCGAGGACGACCTCACCGACGCCCTGCGCGCCGCCCTCGCCGAGCGCCGAGCGCTGCTCCTGCTGGACGACGCGGCCGGTGCCGAACAGGTCGACGCGCTGCTGCCGGACAACGCCGACTGCCTGCTCGTCGCCGTCTCCCGGGGTCCGCTCACCGGCATCGCCGACGTCCGGCCCTGCACCCTGGGCGGGCTCGACACCAAGTCCGCGCTCGACCTGCTCACCCAGCACATCGACCCGGTGCGCATCACCGTCGACCCGCTCGCCGCCGAACGCCTCGTCGAGATCTGCGAGGGCCAGCCCGCCGCGCTCACCCTGGCCGCGGGACGGCTCGCCGCGCATCCCGAGGAGACCGTCTCCGACCTGGCCAAACGGCTGCACGCCGACACCGGCGAGGGCACCGCGCTCGCCCGCGTCCTGCGCCTGGTCCACGCGGAGCTGCCCCGCTCCGCCGCCCGGATGCTGCGCCTGCTCGCCCTCGCCCCGGCCGGCGACGTCGACCCGCACACCGCCTCCGCGCTGGCCGGCACCTCCCTGGAGGGCGCCCGCGGGCTGCTCGACCGCTTCGCCGCCCTCGGCCTGCTGCGCGCCCTGCCCGCGCCGCTGCCCCGCTACGAGGTGCCCGGCTGCCTGCACCCGCTGCTGCTGGAGCTGGCCGGGCGCGAGGAGCGCCCCGCCGAGCTCCAGCTCGCCCGCGCCCGGACGCTGGAGCGCACCGTGCGGCTGCTCCAGTCCTGCCGGGCGGTCACCGAGACCGACAGCCCCGAGACCCGCGAGAAGCTGAAGAGCCTGCCCCCCGGCCTGCGCTTCGCCGACCCGCGGGCCGCCGAGGAGTGGCTGCGGGTCCGCAGGCCCGCCCTGCTGGCCGCCGCCCGGCTCGCGGTCGCCGACGGGGAGCTGGACACCCTGGCCCGCCGGCTGATGGCCCAGCTGGTCCGCGCCATGGTCGCTCACCTCGGCACCCAGGCGGCGGCGGGCGACCTGTACGGCATCCACCGGCTGGTCCTCGACGTCGCCGAGCGGCAGGGCCTGCCCCGGGAGCAGGCCGCCGCGCTGCTGAACCTCGCCGATCTGGACGCCCGCACCGGCCGGACCGCGAAGGCGCTGACCCGCTACCGCGCCGCGCTGGACGCCGGACGCGTGGCGAACGACCCGTACGCGACCGGCCGCGCGATGGAATCCGTGGGCGCCGCCCACCAGGAGCTGGGCGACCACGACCGGGCGGCCGACTGGTTCGGCCGGGCCCTGGCCCAGCGGCTGGCGCGCGGCGAGCACGAGGACGCCGCCCGGCTCTACGGCCGGATCGCCGCCGCCCACACCTACGCGGGCCACTACGGCGAGGCGCTGCGCAACTGGCGGGCCGCCGTCGCCGCGCACCGCAGGAGGGGCGATGTCCCCGCGCACGCGCGGGCGTTGAGCGAACTGGCCCGGGTCCAGGAGTACGCGGGCCGGCCCGAGGAGTGCCTGCGCACCTGCCAGGAGGCGGTCGAGTGGGCCCGCCGCGCCGAGGACGTACGGCTCCAGGCCGCGCTCCAGCTGCGGCTCGCCGACACCCTGGAACGGCTCGGCGACCCGGCGGCGGCTCGGCTGCACCGGGGGGCCGCCGAGCGCATGCTCGCGGACCCGGCGGAGCCGGCCGGCCGGGCTCCGGTGGCCGAAACCGGTGCCCTTCCGGAGCACACATCACGGGAAGAGGGCCAGGATGCCTGCGAAATCCGCAGCACATCCACTGAAGATTGATGCAATGAAAGGCTAGACAGCGGGAACGCCTTCATTAAACTGGCTCTGCCGCTCGTTCCCCTGCGGTGTCTCCTGGTATGCCCGTGCGTGCCGGGGTACGTCTTAATTGCCCCACATTCCCTGAGTCAAGGACCGTGATCGACGTGAAGGTCGGCATCCCCCGCGAGGTCAAGAACAACGAGTTCCGGGTGGCCATCACCCCGGCCGGCGTGCACGAGCTGGTGCGCAACGGACACCAGGTCGTCGTCGAGCGGAACGCGGGCACCGGCTCCGCGATCCCTGACGAGGAGTACACCGCGGCCGGTGCCGAGATCCTGGAGACCGCCGACGAGGTCTGGGCCGCCGCCGACCTGCTGCTCAAGGTCAAGGAGCCCATCGCGGAGGAGTACCACCGCCTGCGCAAGGACCAGATCCTCTTCACCTACCTGCACCTGGCCGCCTCCAAGGAGTGCACGGACGCCCTCCTGGAGTCCGGCACCACGGCGATCGCCTACGAGACCGTCGAGCTGCCCAACCGCGCCCTGCCGCTGCTCGCCCCGATGTCCGAGGTCGCGGGCCGCCTCGCTCCGCAGGTCGGCGCCTACCACCTGATGCGCGCGGCCGGCGGCCGCGGTGTCCTGCCGGGCGGCGTCCCGGGCGTGCCCGCGGGCAAGGCCGTCATCATCGGCGGCGGCGTCTCCGGCTGGAACGCCGCGCAGATCGCCATCGGCCTGGGCTTCCACGTGACCCTGCTCGACAAGGACATCAACAAGCTCAAGGAAGCCGACAAGATCTTCGGCACGAAGATCCAGACCGTCGTCTCCAACGCCTTCGAGCTGGAGAAGGCGTGCCTGGAGGCCGACCTCGTGGTCGGCGCCGTGCTCATCCCGGGCGCCAAGGCCCCCAAGCTGGTCACCAACGAGCTGGTCTCCCGGATGAAGGCCGGCAGTGTCCTTGTCGACATCGCGATCGACCAGGGCGGCTGCTTCGAGGACTCGCACCCGACCACGCACGCCGAGCCGGCCTTCAAGGTCCACGAGTCGGTGTTCTACTGCGTCGCCAACATGCCCGGCGCGGTGCCCAACACCTCCACCTACGCGCTGACCAACGCCACGCTGCCGTACATCGTCTCGCTCGCCAACAACGGCTGGGTCGAGGCGCTGCGCCGGGACGCCGCGCTCGCCAAGGGCCTCAACACCCATGACGGCAAGGTCGTCTACCGGGAGGTCGCCGAGGCGCACGGCCTGGACCACGTCGAGCTGGCGTCGCTGCTCGTCTGACCCGCACGCGTCGAGGAGTCGACCAAGTCACCCGACGGAAAAAGGCGATACGTCAACTCGTGTCGTCAACGACACGCGCCCGGCCGGACCTTGCCCGCAAGGTCCGGCCGGATGTGTGTATGGTCACTTCGCCGCACACGGCCAACTCGCCTCGAACGCAACCATTCGACCGATTCACGCACCGGTGAAACCTGCTGTGCGACGGTCGTACGCCCTTGACAGAGGGATGTTTCATTGCCGACACATCGAGCCGGGTCCGGCGGATTGTGTTGCTGCGGACGCCCGACACGCCATAGAGTCGCCAACCGTCGGCATGGTGCCACGCTGACCTGTCTAGAAATTTCCTGGTCACCAAGGAGGTAAGACGACTTGTGAATGAGTCGACATTTTCTCCCGGGGGTGGTCAACCAGGAATGCCTGTGCGGGGCCAGAGCCCTGCGGGGCTCGAGGCTGTCGGCTCCGTCGCTGTGCGCACCTTCGCAGCCCACCAGGGTCACCGGTTCCCGCAGGTGACCCAGCCAGGACACCAGAGCATGGATGGCCATCACGTGAACGCCATGGCCGGCGACGGAAGTGGCGCGCCCCACAACCACTTCGCCGACTACGACGAACTGCCCGAGGGGCACTTCTACGACCCCGACGCCGAGTACGAACCCGATCCCGAGTACGCGGCCACGCTCGCGCCCGACGCGGCCCGACAGCGCCGTGAGCGCGTCGGCCCGACCGGACGCCCGCTGCCGTACTTCCCGATCCCCGGGCCGCTGACCGACCACGGACCCGCGAAGATCATCGCGATGTGCAACCAGAAGGGCGGCGTCGGCAAGACCACGTCGACCATCAACCTGGGTGCCGCGCTCGCGGAGTACGGACGCCGGGTGCTGCTCGTGGACTTCGACCCGCAGGGCGCGCTGTCGGTGGGTCTCGGCGTCAACCCCATGGAGCTGGACCTCACCGTCTACAACCTGCTCATGGAGCGGGGCATGTCCGCGGACGAGGTCCTGCTGAAGACGGCGGTCCCCAACATGGACCTGCTGCCCAGCAACATCGACCTGTCGGCCGCCGAGGTGCAGCTGGTCTCCGAGGTCGCGCGCGAGTCCACGCTCCAGCGTGCGCTCAAGCCGCTGATGGACGACTACGACTACATCGTCATCGACTGCCAGCCCTCGCTCGGTCTGCTCACCGTCAACGCCCTCACGGCCGCGCACAAGGTGATCGTGCCGCTGGAGTGCGAGTTCTTCGCGCTGCGCGGTGTCGCGCTGCTGACCGAGACGATCGAGAAGGTCCAGGAGCGCCTCAACCCCGACCTGGAGCTGGACGGCATCCTCGCCACGATGTACGACTCGCGCACCGTGCACAGCCGTGAGGTGCTCGCCCGCGTCGTCGAGGCGTTCGACGACCACGTCTACCACACGGTCATCGGGCGCACGGTCCGCTTCCCGGAGACCACGGTCGCCGGTGAGCCGATCACCACGTACGCCTCCAACTCCGTCGGCGCCGCCGCCTACCGCCAGCTCGCCAGGGAGGTGCTCGCCCGGTGTCACGCCGAGTGAGTCTGCCGGGGGCCGACGAACTGTTCCGTACGACAGGGGGGACCGCGCTCCAGGCGTCCACTCCCCGGCGCCAGCCGGGCGGCGAGGCCAGGGTGCCGGCCCCGGCGGGCGAGAGCGACGCCGCCGCCCCGGCGGAGGACGCGCCGCACTCGGTGCCCGCGCAGGGCGGCGACGGCGAGGGCGCCGAGCATGTCGCGGCCGACACCGAGGCGGCCGACGCGGGCGAGTCCCGCAGCCGGGGCGCCGCGGGCGCCGGCGCGGAGCGCTCCGGACGGCGCCAGGCCCAGCCGGGCCAGGACGGCACCGCGGCGGCCCCCCGCAAGCGCGGACGCGCGGCCAACCGCCGCCCCAGCGGACGCGAACGCCACGACGAGAAGATCACCGTCTACGTCTCCGCCGAGGAACTGATGGACCTGGAGCACGCGCGGCTGGTGCTGAGGGGCGAGCACGGCCTGGCCGTCGACCGCGGCCGGATCGTCCGCGAGGCGGTCGCCGTGGTCCTGGCCGACCTGGAGTCCCGCGGGGACGCGAGCATTCTCGTACGCCGGCTGCGCGGACGGTAGCGGTAGCCTGCGGAGGCCATGACCTCGAACGACGTACCTCCCCCGGACCCGGGCCCCGCCGCCGCGCGCAGGCGCGCCCTGGGCAGGGGACCCGGCGCGGCCCCGGCACCCACCGCGCCCGAGCCGCACGAAGCGGGCCCGGCCCCGCGCCCCCCGGCTCCGGCGGCCGTACAGCCTGCCCCGCCGGCCCCGCCCCGGCGGGACGCGGAACCCGCGTCGGCACCGGCCACCGCGCCGGAGGCGCCCGAGGGGCCCGTGGTGGCCGGAGCGCCGGCCGAGCCGTTCGCGGCGGTCGCGGCGGTCCCGCCCGTCGCGCCCGAGCCGGGAGGGGAGGGTGCGGCGTCCGCGGTCCCCGCCGGGGACGGGAATCGCGGCGAGGGCGGTGACGGGGTCTTCACCGTGCGGCTGGCCAACTTCGAGGGGCCCTTCGATCTGCTGCTCCAGTTGATCGCCAAGCACAAGCTGGACGTCACCGAGGTCGCGCTGTCGAAGGTCACCGACGAGTTCATGGCGCACATCCGGGCCATGGGTCCGGACTGGGACCTCGACCGGACGACCGAGTTCCTGGTGGTGGCCGCCACCCTGCTCGATCTGAAGGCGGCCCGGCTGCTGCCCGCCGCCGAGGTGGAGGACGAGGCCGACCTCGCGCTCCTGGAGGCCCGGGACCTGCTGTTCGCCCGGCTGCTCCAGTACCGCGCGTACAAGCGGATCGCCGACATCTTCGACGCCCGGCTCACCGCCGAGGGCCGCCGCCATCCCCGTACCGTCGGACTGGAACCGCACCACGCCGAGCTGCTGCCCGAGGTCGCCATCAGCATCGGCCCCGAGGGGTTCGCCCGGCTGGCCGTCAAGGCGATGCAGCCCCGGCCCAGACCCCAGGTGTACGTGGACCACATCCACGCGCCGCTGGTCAGCGTGCAGGAGCAGGCCCGGATCGTGGTCGAGCGGCTGCGGGAGACGGGCGAGGCCCGCTTCCAGGACCTGGTGGCGGACACCGACGACACGCTCACGGTCGTCGCCCGCTTCCTGGCGCTGCTGGAGCTGTACCGGGAGAGGGCCGTCGCCCTCGACCAGGAGACGGCCCTCGGCGACCTGCTGGTGCGCTGGACGGGCGGCGACGAGGACGCGCACACGCGGGTGACCGACGAGTTCGACCGGCCGCCCGAGAAGCCCGAGGAGGAACGAAAGCCATGAGCGCGGAAGCCCTGAGCGAGGAGACCGGGACCGAGGGACTTCCCGTCGGCCTGCGGCCCGTCGCCGCACTCGATCTCAAGCCCGCCCTGGAGGCCGTGCTCATGGTCGTGGACGAACCCGCGACCGAGGAACTGCTGGCCAGGACGCTCCAGCGGCCCCGGCGGCAGATCGCGGACGCGCTGCGCGAGCTGGCCGACGAGTACACCGCGCAGGGGCGCGGCTTCGAGCTGCGGCTGATCGCCGGCGGCTGGCGCTTCTACACCCGCCCCGAGTACGCGGCGGCCGTCGAGGGCTTCGTCCTGGACGGCCAGCAGGCCCGGCTCACCCAGGCCGCGCTGGAGACGCTGGCGGTGGTCGCCTACCGCCAGCCGGTCAGCCGCAGCAGGGTCTCCGCCGTGCGCGGAGTGAACTGCGACGGGGTCATGCGCACCCTGCTCCAGCGCGGACTGGTCCAGGAGGCGGGCACGGAACCCGAAACAGGTGCGATCCTGTACAGGACGACGAACTACTTCCTGGAGCGGATGGGCCTGCGCGGTCTGGACGAGCTCCCGGAGCTCGCGCCCTTCCTCCCGGAGGCGGAGGCGATCGAGGCCGAGACCCAGGAGGCCGTACCGTCGTTCGACCCGGACGCCCCGGACCCGGACGAGGGTCACGGGACGCACATGACTCACACGACGACGACGGAACTTTGATGCGAAGCAGCGGTAGCGGCAGCGGCAAGAGCGGCGGGCGCGGTAACCACCGCGGTGCCGGCAACAACAGGGACCAGAAGCAGGGGCAGGGACGCCCCAGCAAGCCCCGCCCCGAGGAGCGCCGCTACGACGTGGGCCCCGGCGCCACCAAGGACGGCCCGAAGTCGGGGCGCGGCGGAGCGGCCCGCGGCGGCGCCAAGGGCGGCCCCCGCAGGCCCGAGGGCCAGGGCGGGCGTACGGCCCCGGCGCGCTCGCGCGAGTACGAGACGCGTACGGAGGAGCGCAACCGCGACCGGTACGCGGGCAAGAAGGACATCAAGCTGCCCAAGACCTTCCCGGGCGCCGAGCAGGAGGGCGAGCGGCTCCAGAAGGTGCTCGCGCGCGCGGGATACGGTTCGCGGCGCGCCTGCGAGGAGCTGATCGAGCAGGCCCGCGTCGAGATCAACGGCGAGATCGTCCTGGAGCAGGGCCGCCGGGTCGACCCGGAGAAGGACGAGGTCAAGGTCGACGGCCTGACCGTCGCGACGCAGTCGTACCAGTTCTTCTCGCTGAACAAGCCCGCGGGCGTCGTCTCCACCATGGAGGACCCCGAGGGCCGGCAGTGCCTGGGCGACTACGTCACCAACCGCGAGACGCGGCTGTTCCACGTGGGCCGGCTCGACACCGAGACCGAGGGTGTCATCCTGCTCACCAACCACGGCGAGCTGGCGCACCGCCTCACCCACCCCAAGTACGGCGTGCGCAAGACCTATCTGGCGCACATCGTCGGCCCGATCCCGCGCGACCTCGGCAAGCGCCTGAAGGACGGCATCCAGCTGGAGGACGGCTACGCGCGCGCGGACCACTTCCGGGTCGTCGAGCAGACCGGCAAGAACTACCTCGTCGAGGTCACCCTGCACGAGGGCCGCAAGCACATCGTGCGCCGCATGCTCGCCGAGGCGGGTTTCCCGGTCGACAAGCTCGTGCGCACCGCCTTCGGTCCGATCACCCTCGGCGACCAGAAGTCCGGCTGGCTGCGCCGCCTGTCCAACACCGAGGTCGGCATGCTGATGCAGGAGGTCGACCTCTAGGGTCTGGGCGGGGTCCGTACGCCGACGGGCGGTGGTGCTCTCGTGGTGCCACCGCCTCGCCGCGCGCGGCCGACGACACCCAGATGACGCCGGCGCCCGGCCGGGGGCTGCGCACGGCCATGGAGCGGGGGCCGCCGGCTCCGCGGCGGCTGGAGCGGCCGGTGGGAGGAGTTCGTGGACTGGTCGCGCTCCCCGGACAACAACCGGGCGCCCGGCCGCACCTGCATGGTCGCCTGCGGTCTGCTCGGCGACCCGGACCGGCCCTGGCAGCGGGCGAGCCAGGTCGAGTCCAAGGGGTGCGGGGCCAACACGCGGGTGGCGCCGCTCGGGCTGGTTCCCGACCTGGACGACGCCCGGCGGGCGGGCGCCGCGCAGTTGCAGGCCGCGCTCACCCACGGCCATCCGACGGCGCTGGCCGCCTCCGACCTCACCGCGCACGCCGTACGCCTCCTCGCGCACGGCACCGCCCCGGCGGACCTGGTCGCGCTGCTGCGCTCGTACGCCGAGGAGAACCGGACCCGCTACCACCACCTGTGGCTGGGCGACCTGTGGACGCGCGCCGGGGACGCGGCGCCCGAGCGGTTCATCGCCCGCGGCTGGGACGAGTGCCTTGAGGTGCGGGACCGGCTGGCCGAGGCCGTGGCGACGGTGTCCGCAGAGGACGATCCGTGCGAGGCCACCGGCGACGGCTGGATCGCCGAGGAGGCCCTGGCGACCGGCCTGCTGTGCTTCCTGCTCTTCCCCGACGAGCCCGTCACCGCCCTGCGCCGCGCCGCCTGCACCCGTGGCGACTCCGACTCCCTGGCCTGCCTGGCGGGCGCCTTCGCGGGCGCGCACCTGGGCCCCGGCGCCTGGCCCGCGGCCTGGACCGACCGCATCGAGTACCGGGACGAACTGCTGGCGCTGGGGGCCCTCTGGGACGTCTGAGCGGCCCCCCGCGGGCTCAGACGGGCCGGGCGGGGGCGCCGAGCGCCGAGGCGCGGCGGACGCTGTACAGGAAGTCCTCCACGCGGCGCAGATCGGGTTCCTCGGGCAGCGGGGTGCGCGCCGCGGCCTGTTCGGTCTCGGCGGCCAGCCGGGTCATCCAGGACTCCACCTCGGACCAGGGGACCTCGCCGCCGCGCACGGCCAGCAGCCGGGTCCGGGCGTCGCCGGTGCCGATGTCCAGGCGGCCGGTGCGCAGCAGGTCGCGGGCGCTCGTCAGCAGGCGCAGCAGATGCATGGCGTGCTTCCAGCGCGGGGCGCCGTGCGCGCGGACGCCGGCCTCCAGTCTGCGGCGCTGGGCGAGCGCGTAGCCGGTGAAGGAGGCGTGCACGCGGCGGGAGAGGAACGCCTGGCGCAGGGCGAGCAGTTCACGGCCGGTGTCGTCGGCGTACTCCACGAGCGGGGAGTGCAGGCACTCCAGGATGTTCGGATTGCCGCGCAGCGCCAGTTCGCAGAAGCGCTCCAGTTCCCAGCTGAACTGCTCCGGCAGCGGCCCCTCGGCATGGGCGGGCGGCTTCTCGAAGCGCCAGAAGAGCGGGGCGGGGGCGACGAAGACGCCACGGCGGTCCGTGTCGCTGTCCTCCGTCGCCAGCCCGAATGCCCGCGAGCCCATGACACAGGCGTAGATCGTGTGGTCGCGTACCAGGTCCTCGGGCTGCATGCCCGGGAGCGTACGCGGACCCTCACACCAGGCGGATGGAATTTCCCTCCACCTGGATCTCCTTGGCGGCCAGCGGCCGGGAGGCCGGGCCGTGCGCCACCGAGCCGTCGGCGGCGTGGAACATGCTGCCGTGGCAGGGGCAGGCGATGGTGCCGTTCTCCACCGAGGCGACGGTGCAGCCCTGGTGGGTGCAGACCGCGGAGAAGGCCTTGAACTGCCCCTTCTCCGGCTGGGTGACGACGACGCGCTGCTCCTTGAAGATCTTGCCGCCGCCGACCGGGATGTCGTCGGTGCGGGTCAGCTCCGCGCCGGCGGCGCTGTGCGAGGGGGAGGCGGCGGCCGCCGTGGTCGGTGCCGCGGAAGCGGTGCGCGGCGCCGAGGAGGCGGCCTGAGGGGAGGCCGCGCTGTCGCCGCCCGAGTTCGAGTCGCTGCAACCGGCGGCGAGCGCAGCCGCGCCCGTCGCGAGAACCGTGCGCCGGGTCGTGCCCTGAGTCATGCCGTCACTCCGAGGGTGCCGAGGTGGGGGAGAGTCGCTCCGAGGGGAGCGCAAGCATCTTCGCACCGAAGACTCCCAAGTCGAAGTAAATGCGAACTCATTGGTGCAAATGGTGCATTCGTTCGCCGTCTCAGCGGGCGGGCGCCGCGCGTGGGCCGCCCGCCGCCCAACTAGGCTGGTCGCCCGGGAGCCGCGTCACCGGCGGGCCCGCAGCACTCAGGTGAGACTCAGGTCAGCACACGTCAGCAAGGAGCAGCGCCGTGGCGGTACGAGCGGTCCGGGGGGCCGTCCAGCTGGAACGGGACGACGCCGGTCACATGAGCGAGCAGGTCGAGGCGCTGCTCACCGCCGTCCTGGAGCGCAACGGCCTGACCGCCGACGACCTCATCAGCATCTGGTTCACGGCCACCCCCGACCTGCACAGCGACTTCCCCGCGGTCGCCGCCCGCCGGCTCGGCATCGTCGACGTACCGCTGATCTGCGCGCAGGAGCTGGACATCGAGGGCGCGATGCCCCGCGTGGTCCGGGTCCTCGCGCACATCGAGACCGACCGGCCGCGCGCCGAGGTCACCCATGTCTACCTCGGCGCGGCGGCCGCCCTGCGCAAGGACATCGCGCAGTGAGGACCGCACTCGTCATCGGCACCGGTCTGATCGGCACCTCCGCCGCCCTGGCCCTGGTCGGGCGCGGGGTGCGGGTGCACCTGGCCGACCGCGACCCCGAGCAGGCCCGTACGGCGGTCGCGCTCGGCGCCGGCACGGACGAGGCGCCCGAGGGACCCGTCGACCTGGCGCTCGTGGCCGCCCCGCCCGCGCACGTCGCCGGGGTGCTCGCCGACGTCATGCGCCGGGGCGTGGCCCGCGGCTACCTGGACGTGGCCAGCGTCAAGGGCGGCCCGCGCCGCGAGCTGGAGGCGCTGGACCTGGACCTGACCCGCTACATCGGCAGCCACCCCATGTCCGGCCGGGAGAAGTCCGGACCGCTGGCCGCGAGCGCCGACCTCTTCGAGGGCCGCCCCTGGGTGCTCACCCCCACCCGGGACACCGACACCGAGGTGCTCAACCTCGCGCTCGAACTGGTCTCGCACTGCCGCGCGGTCCCGGTCGTCATGGACGCCGACGCCCACGACCGGGCCGTGGCCCTGGTCTCCCACATGCCCCAGCTGGTCTCCAGCACGGTCGCCGCGCGCCTGGAGCACGCCGAGGAGGCGGCCGTACGGCTGTGCGGGCAGGGCATCCGGGACGTGACCCGGATCGCCGCCTCCGAGCCGCAGATGTGGATCGACATCCTCTCGGCGAACCCGGGCCCGGTCGCCGATCTGCTCACCGACGTCGCCGCCGACCTGGACGAGACGGCGCGGGCGCTGCGCGCGCTCCGGTCCGCCGACGTCGCCGAGCGCGACGAGGGCGGCGCCCGGGTCCGCGAGGTGCTGCGGCGGGGCAACGCGGGCCGGGTCCGGGTGCCCGGCAAGCACGGGTCGGCGCCGCGGGCGTACGAGGTCGTCGCCGTCCTCATCGACGACCAGCCCGGCCAGCTGGCCCGGATCTTCGCCGACGCCGGGACGGCCGGGGTGAACATCGAGGACGTCCGGATCGAGCACGCCACGGGCCGGCAGGCCGGTCTGGTGCAGCTGATGGTGGAGCCGAGGGCCGTCCCGGTGCTGACGGCGGCGCTGCGCGAGCGGGGCTGGGCGCTGCGGCAGTGAGCGCGGGGCACCTCCGGCAGCATGAGGGCCCCCGGGCAGCCAGTAACCTTGTGCCGGGGGCCCCGGCTCCCGCACACCCATCCACCACCCTTCACCAGGAAGGTGCCCCGCTGTGGAAGACGGCGCCGCCCGGACCGCCCAGCCCGTGATTGTCGCCATCGACGGCCCCTCCGGCACGGGCAAGTCGAGCACGTCCAAGGCCGTGGCCGCGCAGCTCGGCCTGAGCTACCTGGACACCGGCGCCCAGTACCGGGCGATCACCTGGTGGATGGTGACCAACGGGATCGACATCGACGACCCCACCGCGATCGCCGCCGTGGCCGCCAAGCCGGAGATCGTCTCCGGCACCGACCCGGCCCACCCGACGATCACCGTCGACGGCGTGGACGTGTCCGGTCCGATCCGCACCCAGGAGGTCACCTCCAAGGTCAGCGCGGTCAGCGCCGTGCCCGAGGTGCGGACCGTGATCACCGAGCTCCAGCGCACCCTGGCCGGAGCCGCCGACCGCGGCATCGTCGTCGAGGGCCGCGACATCGGCACCACCGTGCTGCCCGGCGCCGATCTGAAGATCTTCCTCACCGCGTCGCCGGAGGCCCGCGCCGCCCGCCGCAGCGGCGAGCTGAAGGGCGCCGACGTGCACGCCACCCGCGAGGCCCTGGTCAAGCGGGACGCGGCCGACTCCAGCCGGGCCGCCTCCCCGCTGGCCAAGGCGGACGACGCCGTCGAGGTGGACACCACCGAGCTGACCCTCGCGCAGGTCGTCGAGTGCGTCGTCACGCTCGTCGAGGAGAAGCGGGCCGCCGCGTGAGTCTTCCGTCCCAGCAGACGGCCGGCGCCGCGTCCGAGCGCGGCGCGGACGTCGGCCGCCGGATCGGCGTCGGGCTGATGTACGGCCTGTGGCGCCCCCGGGTCCTGGGCGCCTGGAAGGTGCCCGCGACCGGGCCGCTGATCTTCGCCGTCAACCACTCCCACAACGTCGACGGACCCATGGTCATGGGCGTGGCACCGCGGCCGGTGCACTTCCTGATCAAGAAGGAGGCGTTCGTCGGACCGCTGGGCTCCTTCCTGACCGGCATCGGCCAGCTCCCGGTGGACCGGCACAGCGCCGACCGCACCGCGATCACCCGGGCGCTCGGCGTGCTGGAGCAGGGCGGCGTCCTCGGCATCTTCCCCGAGGGCACCCGCGGCGAGGGCGACTTCGCCGCGCTGCGCGCCGGGCTCGCCTACTTCGCCGTCCGCAGCGGGGCCCCCATCGTCCCGGTGGCGGTGCTGGGAAGCTCCGAGCGGCCGGGCCGGTTGATACGGGGGCTGCCCCCGCTGCGCTCGCGGGTCGACGTCGTCTTCGGCGACCCGTTCGAAGCGGGCGACGGCAGCGGCAGACGCACCCGGCGGGCACTGGACGAGGCCACCGGGCACATCCGGAAGCAGCTCGCCGACCACCTGGAAAACGCCAGGCGCCGCACCGGGCGCTAGGTGACACTTGAGTAGTGGCGGGCGCCACCGACCGTGGCGCCCGCCACCGATCACCACGATGAACTACGAGGTACGGACTTCATGAACGACGACATCCAGCCCGACGGCTCGGCCGAGCACGAGTACGAGCACGGGGCGCTCGGCGACGCCGAGTACGCGGAGTTCATGGAGCTCGCCGCCGTAGAGGGCTTCGACATCGAGGACGTCGAGGGCGCCATCGAGGCCGCCGGACACGGCCCACTGCCCGTGCTCGCCGTCGTCGGCCGCCCCAATGTCGGCAAGTCGACCCTGGTGAACCGCATCATCGGCCGCCGCGAGGCGGTCGTCGAGGACAAGCCCGGCGTCACCCGCGACCGGGTCACCTACGAGGCCGAGTGGGCGGGCCGCCGCTTCAAGGTCGTCGACACCGGCGGCTGGGAGCAGGACGTCCTCGGCATCGACGCCTCCGTCGCCGCGCAGGCCGAGTACGCCATCGAGGCCGCCGACGCGGTCGTCTTCGTGGTGGACGCCAAGGTCGGCGCCACCGACACCGACGAGGCCGTCGTCCGGCTGCTGCGCAAGGCGGGCAAGCCCGTGGTGCTGTGCGCCAACAAGGTCGACGGTCCCAGCGGCGAGGCCGACGCCGCCTATCTGTGGTCCCTCGGACTCGGCGAGCCGCACCCGGTCTCCGCGCTGCACGGCCGCGGCACCGGCGACATGCTGGACCAGGTCCTGGAGGCGCTGCCCGAGGCGCCGCGCGAGAGCTTCGGCGCCGGCGGCGTCGGCGGTCCGCGCCGCATCGCCCTGATCGGCCGCCCCAACGTCGGCAAGTCCTCGCTGCTGAACAAGGTCGCGGGCGAGGAGCGCGTCGTCGTCAACGAGCTGGCGGGCACCACCCGGGACCCGGTCGACGAGATGATCGAACTGGGCGGTGTCACCTGGAAGTTCGTCGACACCGCGGGCATCCGCAAGCGCGTCCACCTCCAGCAGGGCGCCGACTACTACGCGTCCCTGCGCACCGCCGCCGCGGTCGAGAAGGCCGAGGTCGCCGTCATCCTGATCGACGCCTCCGAGTCCATCTCGGTGCAGGACCAGCGCATCGTCACCATGGCCGTCGAGGCGGGCCGCGCCCTGGTCCTCGCCTTCAACAAGTGGGACACCCTCGACGAGGAGCGCCGCTACTACCTGGAGCGGGAGATCGAGACCGAGCTGGGCCAGATCGCCTGGGCCCCGCGCGTGAACGTCTCGGCCCGCACCGGACGGCACATGGAGAAGCTGGTCCCGGCGATCGAGACGGCGCTGGCCGGCTGGGAGACCCGGGTGCCCACCGGCCGGCTGAACGCCTTCCTCGGCGAGCTGGTCTCCGCCCACCCGCACCCGATCCGGGGCGGCAAGCAGCCGCGCATCCTGTTCGGCACCCAGGCGGGCACCAAGCCGCCGCGGTTCGTGCTCTTCGCCTCCGGCTTCATCGAGGCCGGCTACCGGCGCTTCATCGAGCGGCGGCTGCGCGAGGAGTTCGGCTTCGAGGGCACCCCGATCCACATCTCGGTGCGGGTGCGCGAGAAGCGCGGCGCGAAGAAGAAGTGACCTGAGGTCCTTCCTGAGGACCGCAAGCCGGACCACAAGAGGGCGGCCCCTGGCTCAGGGGCCGCCCTCTTGTGTCCCCGTACGCCCGGCGGCGGGCTCAGTCGCCGCGGCGCGGGGCGGGCGGCAGCGCCGCCGGGACGTGGTGCATCCCGGGCCCGGCCTCCTGCCGCCCCAGCGTCCCGACGCGCTGCCACTGCGTCTGCTGCCGTCCCGTGCCGTGCCGGGTGCTGTACGCGCCCGCGCTGTAGGCGATGTACGTGTTCGGGCCGAGGCCGCGCGGCAGGTTGCCGAACGCGACGAAGCCCAGGTCCTCCTCGCCGCTGCGGTCGCCCGGCAGCGTCCGGTAGGACTTGACGTACTCGGCGTAGAGCGCGTCGTAGATCGGCGTGGCCGAGTAGCCGTGCTGATCATGGGACGGCTGCGTGGACCGGTTCGGATGGTAGGACTGGCGGCGGGGAACCTCATATGCGTGCACGTATGTCCAAACGACCCCGAACCGGAAGAGATGCGGCTCAGGTCCCGGCGAGCGGCAGCGTCGCCGCGACCAGCCTGCCCTGCGCCGCCGCCTTGTCCAGGGCGTTGCGCAGCAGGTCCTCGCGGGGCTGGCGGCCGATGGCCCCGACCGGCGCCGCGAACATCAGGACCTGCTGGTGCTTGTTGGCCGCGGCCCGCCAGCCGTCGGTGACCTGGAGCGGCTGGTGCGCCTGCCACCAGGCGGCGGGCCTGCCGCCCTCCGTGCCCGGCTGGAGGACGGCGTGCAGCTGGCCCATGGCGAGCAGGACCGACCAGCCGTGCAGCACGGGCGGCACGGAGGCGAGGTCGGCCATCGGGACGTAGCCCTGCTCGGTGAGCAGGGTCAGGAATTCGTCGTCGGGGCCGTTGGAGCCCGGCCGCACGATGGGGCCGGTCGGCTCGACCACCAGCGCGGGGTGCAGTTCGCCCGCGACCAGGACGAGCCCGCTGGTCACCCCGAGGACGGCCTGTTCCGGCGCGGCCTGCTGCGGCGCGGTCCGCTCGGGGCTCTGCGGGGGCGTCCCCTGCGCGGGCACGCCGGCGGCCGGGGCGCCCGTGTCCGCGTTGATGGAGCGGACCGCGCCCCGCAGCTGCTCCTCGGTGACCTGGACGACCTGGGAGGGCAGGCAGGTGGAGTGGGCGAAGGCGAGGACGGCGGTCTCGTCCCCAACGAACAGAACGGTGCTGGTGCGCTCCTGCGCGGAGTCGCCGGGGGTGCGGCAGGACGTGCAGTCGTAACTGCCCGGGGCGTTCTCTCCGGCGAGCAGCCGGTCGGCTTCTTCGTCGCCGATCTCGGCGCGTACGGCGTCGCTGACGTCGAGCATGCGCGGCACGGGTGGCTCCTCGGGATGCGGTGCGTGGCGGGGCCGGGTGGCTCCCGGCCCTGAACCGGGAGGGCCCCCGGCTCATGCAGAAGACAACGGACGATCCGCGGGGGGAGTCACGCCCTGCGGCGCACGGAATCCGGCCGCCTCCACCCGTGGTCACGCAGGGTTTATGGTTCCTCACGCACTGTCAATGAAGGGGGAGGGCGCGGGGGCGCGGGCCGGGCGGTGCCGTCCGCTCCATGGGCGGGTCCGGAAGGCTGTCGGGGGACCGTGGAATTCCTGTGCGGACCCCTCTTGCCGGGCTGCTCGGAAGGAGGGGCGAAGGGGAAGCGGAATGTCCTTCCGGGGGTGCCCAGGGATTCGTTTCCCGCCCTTTCCCGACTGCTTTCCGGCGGAAATTCGGCGTGGTTTCCGGGCTCCCGGGAATTGCGTTCGCATGCCCGCGCAAGGGGGATGCGGGCGGTGGCGGGAGTGACGGAGCGCGGCGCCGCGCGTTGTGGTGATCTTGTGACGTAAACGTGACAGGCCGGGCGCACGCGTACGGATGCGGCCACCGGGAGCGCGGTGGACTTCCCTGCCCTCCGGGGGACGCCTAGCGTGGGGGCATGGCACCGATTCCCACTCCGCCTGTGGAGCCCCAGGACAGTCCCGAACGGTATGTCGGCCTGGAGGCGGGACAGGCCGAACGGCTCGCGCGGGAGCGGGGCTGGTCCACGGTCCGTTCGCTGCCGCCGGGCGCGGTCATCACCATGGAGTACCGGGTCGGCCGGCTGAACTTCGAGGTCGGCGACGGGAAGGTGGCCCGCGCCTGGAAGGGCTGAGGACGCGCCACCCGCGGCGGTGCGCACCCGGGCGGGTGCGCACCGCGGGTCAGGGGCGGGCCGCCGAGGTAGTGCCGCGCGGGGCGCGCTCGGGCTGCGGCGGCCTGCGGCTGCCGGACGGGGTGACGGGTGCGTGCTCCGCGCGGGCGGTGTGCGGGCCCGGGACGAGGTGGACGGGTGTCCGGGAGGCGCGTCCGGCGCCGAGGGCCCCGTGGGCCGCCGGGGCCTCCTCCGCGGCCGGGACGCGCGGCTTGTGCACCACCGGCGTGCCCACCGGGAGGACCGGTCCGGGAACCGGGGCGCGCAGGCCGGAGCGGGTGCGCCAGCGGTCGCGCAGATCGAGGATGCGGGTCTCGGTGCGGGCGATCATCGGCTCGCACCAGGGCAGCGCGAGCAGGATCAGCAGACCGGCGGCCCAGCCGAGCACCACATCGCTGAGCCAGTGCGTGCCCAGGTACACGGTGGTGAGGCCGACGCCGAGCGAGGTCACCGCGGAGAGCGCCGACAGCCAGCGGCGCGCGGTCGGGGTGGAGGCCAGATAGGCGAGGATTCCCCAGGTCAGCACGGCGTTCGCGGTGTGGCCGCTGGGAAATATATCGCCGCCGAGGCCCATCTCGTTGGAGCCGATGACGGTCGCGTAGTGCGGTCCGAGACGCCCCATGCCGTATTTCGCGGCGCCGACCGTGATGTTCAGCAGCAGCAGCGAGGTGGCGAGGGTGAGCAGCGGGCGCAGGGTGCGCTGCCGCCAGGAGCGCCAGCCCAGCCAGGAGGCGACCATCACGGCGGTGGGGCCGCGCTGGCCGAGGACGACGTAGTAGTCGAGGAACGCGTGGATCTGCGGCCACTGCTGGTACGGCCGGAAGAACATGACCTGCCAGTCCAGGCGTACCAGCCAGGAGGTGGTCACCACGGCCCAGACGATCGCCAGGTAGAAGCCCAGGGTCGCCGAGAAGAGCACGACCCGGTGCCGGCTCATCGTCGGCACGTCGAGGTGCGCCGGCCGCTGTGGCTCACGGTCCAGCCTGGCGAACACCCGGTCCAGGCGGGTGAGGGTTCCTTCGGTAGGCACCTAATCGACGTTACAGCGAGTGAGTGGGCTTCCCGGACGAATCACGTGGTTTGTGATGACGATGTGATGTGGGGTTGCTCTCAACGGGGCTTGTTTTTCCTGGATTTCATCATAATACGCGCCGTCCGGCATGCATTTCCTTTGATCATTCCGGTGTCCGTCGCCGGGGTGTTTATGAATGCGCCGTGCGAACGCATGGGTGGAATTCACCGCGCGTACAGGGCGGGCGCCGGGCGGAGCACGGGACCGGAACGGAAAATGATCTTGGGGGAGCGACGGGAGCAGGGGGAGCGGCGCCGGGTCACGGCGGCCCCGAGCCGTTCAGCCAGAACGCGCCGTAGACGGCCGACGCCAGCGCGATGCCGCCGGTCAGCAGCGCCGCACGGGAGGCGCGCAGCCGGGCGAGGGCCAGGGCGAGCGGCAGCAGCAGCGGGAAGGCGGGCAGCAGCAGCCGCGGCTTGGAGCCGAAGTAGCTCGACGCGCACAGGGCGAGCGCGGTGACGATCCCGGAGTACACCAGCAGCGCGGGCGGCTGCCCCTGCCGCACCCCGGTGACGTACAGCCACACCACCAGCGCCACTCCGACGATCAGCCCGGCCCCGGCGAGCGCCGAGGGGAACGCGGCGAACTTCTCGCCGACGAAGCGCGCGAAGGCGTACCCGCCGTCGAAACCGTTGCGCCAGCCCGCCTGGACGTCGAGATAGCCGAGCGGGCCGCCGCCGGTGCGGTGGCCGACCCACAGCACGTAGCCGGCCGCCCCCAGCGGGGCGAGCAGCATGCCGAGGACGCGCCGGCCGGGACCGGGCGCGGGCGTGAGCGGTGCCGCCGCGCGCCGCTCGCGCAGCAGCGAGAGGACGGCCGCCGTCCACACGGCGGCGGCCACCGCGAGCCCGACCGGCCGGGTCAGCCCGGCCAGCAGCGCCAGGGCGCCCGCGCCCGCCCAGCGGCCGGTCAGCACGCAGTACAGCGCCCAGGCGGCGAGCGCCGTGAACAGCGACTCGCTGTACGCCATCGACTGCACGATCCCGACCGGCAGCACCGCCCACAGCAGCACCGCGCAGATCCCCGCCCTGCGGTCGTACACGTGGTCGACCACCGCGAAGATGCCCCAGGCCGCCGCGAGCGAGGCGAGCAGGCTGACCGCGAACCCCGCGTCGGCGTACGACAGCGGGCCCACCGCGGCGCCCAGCCGCTCCAGCCAGGGCAGCAGCGGGAAGAACGCCAGGTCCGCGTGGACGTCGCCATTGGGCAGGCGCACCTCGTAGCCGTAACCGCCGCCGGCCACCCGCGCGTACCAGAGGGAGTCCCAGCGGGCGGTCAGCAGCGTGTACGCGCTCTTGCCGCGCGCCGCGCTCCAGAGGGCCAGCACCAGCAGGCCCAGGGCGCGCACGGCCGCGTAGCCGCAGAGCGCGGGGGCGGCGCGGCGCAGAGCCCCGGTGCGGGCCGTCGCCCGGCGTGTCGCGAGATCGGTCACGGGCCCGATTATCGACCGTGGCCGAGAACCGTCCGGTGGCCGGGCGGTCCACCCGTACGAGGGAGTGGCGTACACCACACGCGTTCCGTCGGAAGTGTGAGAGATCGGCCACGCTCCAGGGCGGGGGACTCGCGTAGGCTGCCGTGTCACTCGCCGTTCGGCGCGCGGACCGGGAACCACCGCTCCTTCCCGGCCCAGGCCCTGGCGCGGAACGTCCCCACTGCGCGGGCCTGCCGAGGCGAGGGTTCATCTGGGAGGTACGTACATGTCCGGCACGTCCGCCGCGACCGCGGCGGTTCGCGGCCCGCACCGCCGGGCGGCCGGGGAGGGCGCGGGCCGCTGGGTCGTCCTGGTCGTGCTCTGCGTCAGCCTGCTGCTGGTGGCGGTGGACGCCACCGTGCTGCACGTGGCGGTGCCCGCCGTCACCGAGGACCTCAGGCCCGGCGCCGTCGAACTGCTCTGGATCGTCGACGTCTACCCGCTGGTCTGCGCCTCGCTGCTGATCCTCTTCGGCACGCTGGGCGACCGGGTGGGCCGCAGACGGATCCTGCTCCTGGGCTACGCCCTCTTCGGCGTCGCCTCCGCCCTCGCGGCCTTCGCCCACCATCCCCAGACGCTGATCCTGGCCCGAGCGCTGCTCGGCGTCGGCGGCGCGATGATCATGCCGGCCACGCTGTCCATCCTGCGGCAGGTCTTCCCCGACCGGCGCGAGCGGGCGCTCGCGATCGGCCTCTGGAGCGCGGTCGCCGCGGTGGGCGCCGCGGTCGGACCGCTGCTCGGCGGCTTCCTCCTCGAACACTTCTGGTGGGGCTCGGTCTTCCTGGTCAACATCCCGCTGATGCTGGTCAGCCTGCCGGTGGGACGGTTGCTGCTGCCCGAGTCGACCGGTGGCCGCGAGGGCCCGTGGGACGTGACCGGGGCGCTGCTGGCCGCGGCCGGTCTGTTCGGCAGCGTGTTCGGGGTGAAGCGGCTCGGCGGCGGTGAGCCGGTGCTCAGCGCGCTCACCCTGGGCCCGCTGCTGCTGGGCGCGGCGCTGCTGGTGCTCTTCGTACGGCGGCAGCGGCACCGGACGCACCCCCTGGTGGACCTCGGGATGTTCGCGCGGCCCGCCTTCGGCACCGCCGTGGGCTGCATCGTGCTGGCGATGCTGGCACTGGTCGGCCTGGAGCTGATCGCCGCCCAGTACCTGCAACTGGTGCTCGGCCTGTCCCCGCTGAGCACCGGACTGCGGCTGCTGCCGCTGACCTTCGCCGCGATGGCGGCCGGACTGGTCGGCGCGCGCGTGCTGCGCCGGTTCGGGCCGCGGCGCATGGTGTGCGCGGGCTTCTGCGCGACGGCCCTCGCCGTGCTCGCGCTGACCGCGATGGGCACCGCGGACGCCGCCGGGCTGCTGCTGGCCGCCTTCGTGCTGCTCGGCTTCGGCCTGGAGACGACGCTCTTCGGCGCGTACGAGTCGATGCTGAGCGAGGCGCCCGCCCACCGGGCGGGCGGGGCCGCGGCGATCGGCGAGACCTCCTACCAACTGGGCGCGGGCATCGGCATCGCCCTGCTCGGCACCGTGATGAACGCGGCCTACGCGCCCGGTGTCTCCCGGGTGCCCGGCGTCCCGGCGGGCGCCTCGGAGCAGGCGTCGCACTCCCTGGGGGAGGCATACGAGATCGCGGGGCGGCTCGGCGGGCCGCCCGGGGACGCGCTGCGGCGGGCCGCCCGGGACTCCTTCGTGCACGGACTGCATGTGACGCTGCTGGTGAGCGCGGGACTGCTGCTGCTGGGCGCGCTGGCCGCGCTGCGGCTGCCGCGGGCGATGCAGTGCGAGGAACCGGCGGAGCGCCCCGCGGAACGACCGGCAGAGCGATCGGCGGCGGAGCTGCCCGCCCAGCGGGAGACCGAGCCGGTCCGGGTGGCGCTGGACGCGGGCCACCGGGCGCCGTAACGTCGGGCCGGAGCCGTTTGACTAGCAGTGCTAGTCAACTGAGTCGGAGATGCGAGGTGCCCATGCCGGCGTCGTCGAAACCGTCGCTGCCCCCGTTCGACCCCGTCGACCCGCTGGGGATCGACGATCTGCTGGACCCGGAGGACCTCGCCGTCCGCGCCACCGTGCGGGACTGGGCCGCCGACCGGGTGCTGCCGCACATCGCCGGGTGGTACGAGAGCGGCGAACTGCCCGGTGTCCGGGAGCTCGCCCGCGAGCTGGGCTCCCTCGGCGCGCTCGGCATGTCGCTCAGCGGCTACGGGTGCGCGGGCGCCACCGCCGTCCAGTACGGCCTGGCCTGCCTGGAACTGGAGGCCGCCGACTCCGGGATCCGCTCCCTGGTCAGCGTGCAGGGCTCGCTCGCCATGTACGCGATCCACCGCTTCGGCAGCGAGGAGCAGAAGCAGGAGTGGCTGCCGCGCATGGCCTCCGGCGAGGCCATCGGCTGCTTCGGGCTCACCGAGCCCGACCACGGCTCCGACCCCGCCTCGATGCGCACCCGCGCCAAGCGCGACGCGGGCGGGGACTGGGTGCTCGACGGGCGCAAGATGTGGATCACCAACGGCTCGGTCGCCGCCGTCGCCGTGGTGTGGGCGCAGACCGAGGACGGCATCCGCGGCTTCGTCGTCCCCACCGACGCGCCGGGCTTCTCGGCCCCCGAGATCAAGCACAAGTGGTCCCTGCGGGCCAGCGTCACCAGCGAACTCGTCCTCGACGGCGTACGCCTGCCGGCCGACGCGGTGCTCCCGGAGGTCAGCGGGCTGCGCGGCCCGCTCAGCTGTCTGTCGCACGCCCGTTACGGAATCGTCTGGGGCGCCATGGGCGCGGCCCGCTCCAGCTTCCAGGCCGCGGTGGACTACGCGTGCTCGCGCGAGCAGTTCGGCAGGCCCATCGGCGGCTTCCAGCTCACCCAGGCCAAACTCGCCGACATGGCGGTCGAACTGCACAAGGGGATCCTGCTCGCCCACCACCTCGGGCGCCGCATGGACGCCGGCCGCCTGCGCCCCGAGCAGGTCAGCTTCGGCAAGCTCAACAACGTACGGGAGGCGATCGAGATCTGCCGCACGGCGCGCACGATCCTCGGCGCCAACGGGATCTCCCTCGAATACCCGGTGATGCGGCACGCGACCAATCTGGAGTCGGTGCTCACCTACGAGGGCACCGTCGAGATGCACCAGCTCGTGCTGGGCAAGGCGCTCACCGGTCTCGACGCCTTCCGGTGAGCCCCGGACGGGGCAGGGCCGGTGCGCGGCCCTGCCTCAGCTCTGGTTGAAGAACCCGTCGGAGCGGTGCGCCCCCGGGTCACCGCTGATGATCTCCGTGTCGGCGGGGGAGAGCAGGAACACCCGCGTGGACACCCGGTCGATGGAGCCGCGCAGTCCGAAGACAAGACCGGCCGCGAAGTCCACCACGCGCTTGGCGTCGGACGCCTCCATCGCCGTGAGGTTGACGATGACGGGCACGCCCTCGCGGAACAGCTCGCCGATGGCGCGGGCGTCCCGGAAGCTGTCCGGTGTCACCGTGCCGATGCGGCGGCCCTTCTCCTCGGCCGTGTCCGTGGCGACCTTCACGCGGGGGTCGGTGACCCAGGCGTCGCCGGACTCGGTCCCCTCGGAGTAGTCGTCGTCGTAGTAGCGCTCGTCTTCGTTGTCGTCGACGAGGCCGAGCCACGCACTCGCCTTGCGTACCGATCCCATGGACGCCTCCTCTCACTAGCGGTCTTTCTGTTCTCGCATCCCTATGGTCATCCATGATGCTGACAGCGCGCCAAGTGGATAGACGCCGCGCGGGGGGTTTGTGACGGTACTGGTGCACAGCCGATCCGTCGAGGGCCTTGTGCCCCAAGGGTCATGCTCTACACCGATGCTGACCGGGAGTGAAATATGATCGTCCACGGCACTCGGGTGACCCGTGGTGCGTCCGGGTGAACAGGCCGGTCGGTACGATGCGGCAGCTCAACGTCGCAGACACCACGGGGGATCGTCGTGTTCGGAATCGTCAGACCCTGCGCTCACCGGCTCGGTGAGAACCTCAAGGCCCAGTGGATGGCGCACTTGTGCGGACTGTGTCTGGCCCTGCGGGGCGATCACGGGCAGTTCGCCCGGGTCGTGACCAACTACGACGGTCTGCTCATATCGGTTCTGACGGAGGCTCAGGCCGACCGCGCCGACGGCAGGGCGGGGGCGGGGCGGCGGACGGCGGGGCCCTGTCCGCTGCGCGGCATGCGCACCGCCTCCGTCGCCCGGGGTGAGGGCGCCCGGCTCGCGGCGGCCGTCTCCCTGGTGCTGGCCTCGGCCAAGGTGCGCGACCACGTCGCCGACGGCGACGGACTGCTCGCCCGCCGGCCGGTGGCGCTCGCCGCCCGCCGGGTCGCGGACCGCTGGAACCGCGCGGGCGCCCGGAGCGGCGCCGACGTCGGCTTCGACACCGCCGTCCTGGTGGACGCGGTGGAGCGGCAGACCGGCCTGGAGTCCCTGGCCGGACCCGGCACCCCGGTCCTGGCCGTCACCGAGCCGACCGAGACCGCGACCGCCGCGGCCTTCGCGCACACCGCCGTCCTCACCGGCCGGCCCGGGAACGCCGCCCCGCTCGCCGAGGCCGGGCGGCTCTTCGGGCGGCTCGCCCATCTCCTGGACGCCGTGGAGGACCAGGCGGCCGACGCCGCCTCGGGTGCCTGGAACCCGCTGACCGCGACCGGCACTTCACTCACCGAGGCCCGTCGGCTCGCCGACGACGCGGTGCACGGCATCCGGCTCGCCCTGCGCGACGCCGAGTTCACCGACGGACGGCTCGCGCACCTGCTGCTGGTGCACGAACTCCCGCGCTCCGTGGACCGCGCCTTCAACACCATCTCCTGCGGTCACGCGCCGGGCGCCGAGGAGGCCGCGCACGGCGCCTTCGGCCCGCCGCAGGGCCCGTACGCCCCGCAGCGCCCGCCGGCCCACGACCCGCGCCACCCCGGCGGCGGCGACCCCTTCGGCGGCGAGCCGCCGCGGCCCGGCAGGCGGGGCCTGTTCACCGGCTGCGCGGTCGCCCTCGGCCTCTGCTGCACCTGCAAGGTGTGCTGCGCCTCCGAGTTCGAGGGCCCGTGGTCGCGGCAGCGGCGCGAGGGCTGGTGCAGCAACTGCGACTGCGACTGCCCCGATTGCAGCGGCTGCGGGGACTGCTGCGACTGCTGCGGCTGCGACGGATGCGACTGCGGCTGCGACTGCTGAGCCCGCGGAGCCGCCGCCGCGTCAGGACTTCAGTTCCGGCGGGGAGATCCGCGACGCCTTGAGCGCCGAGTCCTTCGTGCCCCACTTGTCGAGGATCTTCGCGTACGTCCCGTCGGCGATCAGCTTGTTCACCGCCGCCCGGAAGGCCGGCGCCAGCTTCGTGCCCTTCTTGAAGGCGAAGCCGACGTCGAGCCGGTGGAACTCGTTGAGGAACTTCAGCCCCTGCTGCCGGGCGACCGCGTAGCGCAGCCCGTTGATCGTGGACATCACCACATCGCTGCGGCCCTGCTGGAGCGAGGACCACAGCGCGCCCGACTCGCTGTACGTCTGCACCTTGTACGCCTTCTCGCCCGCGTCGGCGCACTGCTGCTTGCTCTTCTCCAGGGTGGCCTCGAAGGTGGTCCCGGCGCCCGTGGCGACGTTCAGGCCGCACAGCTGGGCGAGGCTGGTGACCTTGCCCAGCTTGCTGTCCGCGCGGGCGGCGAAGCCCTGGCCGTCGTTGATGTAGGTGACGAAGTCGATGGTGCGGCGCCGCTCGTCGGTCACCCCGAAGTTGCCCGCGCCGAGGTCGTACTTGCCGCTGTCCAGGGCGGGCAGGATCGCCTCGAAGCCGGCCTCCCGCGCCTTCAGCCGGATGCCGAGCACCTTGGCGACGGCCTGCGCGAAGTCGACGTCCTGACCGGCGAGGGTCCTGCCGTCGCCGAGGTAGCTGGTGCCGGGCGGGGTGCCGCCCACCGCGTAGGCGATCGTCAGGTCCTTGACCCCGGGCGGCAGCAGCCGGGCGGCGGCGGGATCCTCGCGCACCCCGGAGACGACGTCCGCGGTCGGGATCCCGGCGGCCTCGGCCGCGCCCGCGCCGGAGCCCGTGGACGCCGCGCCGTCCGCGCCGGAGCCGCACGCGGTCAGCAGCAGCGCCGCCGAACTGATCAGGGCGAAGGGGAGGAAATGCCGTTTACGGGCGCGCGGGGGCGTACGCATGGTGCGGTCTCCTGGAAGGAAAACGGGAAGGAGGAGGTCCGGAGGAGGAAGAAGTCCGGATCAGACGGCGCGAGGGGAGGGGTGCGCGTGTGAAGGCGTCGGGAGGGGTCGCGAAGGCGCGCGGCGCGACAGGAGCGACAAGCGCGACAGGGGCGACAAGAGCGGGAAGGGCACGCTAGGACGTACCGGACGCACGGGACGGGCGCCGGGGACGGCCGAAGGCGGCAGGGCGTGCGGGAAGTCGGCTCAACAAGAACAGGACCACACTCGACCGAAGTCGATGTGGGAGCGCGTGACCAGCCACTGCTGCGGATGCATGGGGCAAGTGGAACAGGCATCCGGTTCCCCGTCAACCGCCCCGAGACGTCCGGCTCATATGCTGGACCCCCTTGACAACCCGGGGAAACAGAACCGTAGTCTCCTGGCGGACGGCCCTGCTGAGGGGCTCGGCCGTCCAGCGCCCCGCGGCGCGTCCCGTGTGAAGGCACCACCGTGTTCGACCTACGTCACGGAGCCTTCACATGTCCTCCGGCACCCTCGCCAAAGCACCCGCCGCCCCCGGCACCCCCGGACCCGCCGACGCCCCGCGCATCGTGCCGCGCCGCCGGCCCGGACAGTGGGCGGCCGCCGTCGTCGTCCTCGTCCTGCTGGGCCTCGCCCTGGTCTCCGTCGTGCGCAACAAGGCGTTCCAGTGGGACGTCGTCGCCGACTACTTCACCTCCGACTCCGTCCTGCGCGGGCTCTGGCTCACCCTGTGGCTGACCGCCGTCGTCATGGTGCTCGGCTTCGCCCTCGGCACCCTGCTCGCCGTCTTCCGGCTCTCCGCCAACCCGGTGCTGCGCGCCGTCAGCCGCGGCTACGTCTGGCTGTTCCGGTCCATCCCGATCCTGGTCCAGCTGCTGCTGTGGTTCAACATCGGGGCGCTGTACCCGAGCCTCTTCGGGGTGCGGACCGTCGACCTGCTCGGCCCGGTCACCGTCGCGATCGTCGGCCTCACCCTGCACGAGGCCGCCTACGCCGCCGAAGTGGTGCGCGGCGGCATCGTCTCCGTCGACCGCGGCCAGATCGAGGCAGCCCAGGCGCTCGGCCTGAGCCAGTGGCGGCGCTGGCGGCGGATCGTCCTGCCGCAGGCGATGCGCTCCATCGTGCCGCCCGCCGGGAACATGCTGATCGGTACCCTCAAGGGCACCTCCATCGTCAGCGTCATCGCCGTCCAGGACCTGCTGTACTCGGCCCAGCTCGTCTACCACCAGACCTACCAGGTCATCCCGCTGCTGATGGTCGCCACCCTCTGGTACACCGCCGTCACCACGGTCCTGAGCATCGGCCAGCACTACGTGGAGCAGCACTACGCGCGCGGCACGGAGCGCACCCGATGAGATCTTCGCTGGTCGTCGTGGGGGCCGGGCCGCGGGGGACCGGTCTGCTGGAACGCATCGCCGCCAACGCGCCCGAGCTGTACACGGGAGCGGGCCTCGACATCCACCTCGTCGACCCCCACCCGCCCGGCGCCGGACGCATCTGGCGCGCCGCGCAGTCCCCGCTGCTCTGGATGAACTCGCACGCCGAGGACGTCACCATGTTCACCGACGACACGGTCGACATGGCGGGACCGGTGCGCGAGGGCCCCACCCTGCACGAGTGGGCCGCACTGCCCGGCCGCACCTTCGCCGACCGCCGCCTCCAGGGCTCCTATCTGCGCTGGGTGCACGACGAGGCGGTGGCCGCGCTGCCCGCGGACATCACCGTCCACCACCACCGGCGGCGCGCGCTGCGGGTCAGCGGGCCGCGCGAGGGCCGCCAGCGGGTGTGGCTGGAGGGCCGCGACCATCCGCTCCTGGCCGACCTGGTGGTGCTCGCCCTCGGCCACCTGGACGCCGAACCCGACGACGAGCAGGCCCGCCTGGCCGCCCACGCCCGCGCCCACGGCCTGGTCCATCTGCCGCCGGACTTCACCGCCGACAGCGACCTGTCCGCCCTGCCGGCCGGCGAACCCGTCCTGGTCCGCGGCTTCGGCCTGGCCTTCGTCGACCTGATGGTGCTGCTCACCGAGGGCCGCGGCGGCCGCTACGAACAGGGCGCCTACGTACCCTCCGGACGGGAGCCGGTGCTGTACGCCGGTTCACGGCGCGGAGTGCCGTACCACTCGAAGATCGGCTACGACCTCACCGGCGCCCGCCCGCCGCTGCCCCGCTTCCTCGGCCCGGCCCAGATCGACGCGCTGCGCGCCCTCCCCGAGGAGGACGGCACCCGGCGCGCGGCCGCCCGCGCGCTGATCGAGAAGGAACTGGGATTCGCCCACTACCACCGGCTGTTCGCCGCCCACCCCGAACGGACCGCCCTGGCCTGGGCGGACTTCGAGGCGGCGTACGCCACCGCCGGGCCGGACGAGCGAGGGGACCTGGTCGCCGCCGCCGTCCCCGACCCCGCCGACCGGCTCGACCTCGCCGCCCTGGACCACCCGCTGCACGGCGTACGGCACGCCGGTGCCGAGGACTTCCAGGAGGCGCTGCGCGGACACATCGAGGCCGACCTGCGCCGCCGCCACGATCCCGCCCACAGCGCCGACCTCGGTCTCTTCCTCGGACTGCTGTCCGTGTACGGGCAGTTGGCCCGGCTCGGCGACACCGGGCCCTGGTGGCACGGCTTCTTCAGCTTCCTCGCCTCCGGGCCGCCCGGCCCCCGGCTGCGGCAGATGCTCGCCCTGTCCCGTGCGGGCGTCCTGCGGTTCGTCGGCGCGAACATGACCGTCACCGCCGAGGACGGGGTGTTCCGGGCGGCGAGCGAGACGGTGCCCGGCGTGGTGACCGAGGCACGGGCCCTGGTCGAGGCGCGGCTGCCCGAACCCACCGTCCGGCGCACCCGCGACCCCCTGCTGCGCGAACTGCACGCCGAGGGCGCCGGCGAGACCGCGGACGGGCTGCTGCGGGTCGACCGCGCCGACGGCCGGATCCTGGACCGGGCCGGGCGCCCGTATCCCCGGCGCTTCGCGCTCGGCCCGTTCACCGACGGCCGGACGCCCGGCGCCTTCACCCGGCCGCGCACCGGCGGCCCGGCGTTCCGGCAGAACGACGCCACCGCCCGCGCGGTGCTGGCGTTCCTGCGCGCGCCCGCCCCGCACGCCGTCGGCTGAACCGCCCTCCCGCGTCTCCCGCCGCACCCCCCTCTCTTCTTGTCCCGTCCCACCGCACCGAAGGAACCCGCGATGAGCGTCATGGTCGACATCAGGTCCGTCCACAAGAGCTTCGGCTCGCTGGAAGTACTCAAAGGCATCGACCTGGAGGTGGACACCGGTCAGGTCACCGTGATCCTCGGCCCCTCCGGCTCGGGCAAGTCGACGCTGCTGCGCACCATCAACCACCTGGAGAAGGTGGACCGGGGCGCGATCAGCGTCGACGGCACCCTCGTCGGCTACCGGCGCTCGGGCGACACGCTGCACGAACTGCCCGAGCGCGAAGTGCTCCGGCAGCGCACCCGGATCGGCTTCGTCTTCCAGAACTTCCATCTCTTCCCGCATCTGACGGTGCTGGAGAACATCGTCGAGGCGCCGGTCGCCGCGCTGAAGCGGCCCCGCGCGGACGCCGTGGTCGCCGCGCTGCGGCTGCTGGAGCGGGTGGGCCTCGCCGACAAGGCGGACGCGTACCCGGGCCGGCTCTCCGGCGGCCAGCAGCAGCGGGTGGCCATCGCCCGCGCGCTGGCCCTGGAACCCCGGCTGCTGCTCTTCGACGAGCCCACCTCCGCGCTCGACCCGGAACTGGTCGGCGAGGTCCTCGACGTCATCAAGGACCTGGCCCGGCAGGGCACCACCATGATCGTCGTCACCCATGAGATCGGCTTCGCGCGGGAGGTCGCCGACACGGTGGTGTTCATGGACGACGGGCGGATCGTCGAGCAGGGGCCGCCCGCCGAGGTCCTCGACCGGCCGCGGCACGAACGGACACGGGCGTTCCTGTCCAAGGTGCTGTGAGCCGGCGGGTGCCGTGACCCGGCGCCGACCCGGCCGCGGCGGTCGCGGCGCACGGCCGGGGGAGCTGGGCCATCCGGTCGTCGTCCGGGCGGGGGATTCGGGCGCGGGCCGAGGGCTCCGGGGGCGCGGGCGGGCGCCCGGGGTGCGCCCGCGCCCGGGTCCGCACCCGTGCCGAGTCCGGCACCGGACGCGCGACGGGCATCGGCCCCGGCGGCGCCGGGAACCCGCAAGCCCCGCGCCAACTCCTGGTGTTCGTACGGCAGAACACCTCGCGCGCCCCCGTCCCGCCCGGCGCGGGAGCGCGTACCGCACACGGGAGCGGGCCGCCGCACGGCGCCCGCACCTCGGTTTGGCCGCACGGCCGCACATGGAAGGGTTGATCACATGACGGACGCATCCGACCGCTGGAAGCAGTGGCACGAGGACCGCACCGCATCGGTGTCGGCGCCCTACGGGCCGCTCGCGCTGACCGGCACGCACTGGCTGGAGGACCACCCGGGCGGTCTGCTCCCGGGCGTCCCCGGGAGCTGGGCGGCCGACGGCGACGCGGTGGTGCTCGACGCCGTCGAGGCGGACGGACTGACCGTCGACGGCCGGCCCTTCGCCGGGCGGGTGCGGCTCGGCGCCGACACCGCGGCGCCGGCGGACGCGCGGGTGGCGCGGGGGGAGCGCCGGCTGGTCGTGCTCGTCCGCGAAGGCGCCTGGGGGGTACGGGACTACGACCCGGACTCCGCGGCCCGGCGGGCGTTCCGCGGCATCGAGGCCACCGCCCACGACCCGCGCTGGTCGGTGCCGGGGCGTTTCACCCCGTACGAGGAGAGCCGTACCGTACGCGTGCCGAACGCGGACGGGCGTGAGCGCGGCCTCGCCCTCGCCGGGGAGCTGGCGTTCACCCTGGAGGGGCGGGAGCTGACGCTCCAGGCCGCCCGGCGGCCGGACGGCGGGCTGTGGGCGGTGTTCGCCGACGCCACCAGCGGGGACAGCAGCTTCCGCTTCCGTTTCCTGTATCCGCAGGCCCCGGACGCCGAAGGACGCACCACGGTCGACCTCAACCGCGCCGAGCTGCCGCCGTGCGCGTTCGCCGACCACTTCATCTGCCCGTTCCCGCCGCCGGGCAACACGCTGGACCTCGCGATACCCGCGGGGGAGCGCGCCCTGCGCTGAGGCCCCGGCACCCTGGCGGCTGACCTGTCGTCAATCCACCCGGACCGCACACAGTCCACTCGAATCGCACACAGTCGCACGGCCGAAAGGCACTCTTGCGCCGACCGGCCGTTCGGCCGAATACTCCCCCACAGCGCTTGTCAGGGGCACAACGTGTCTGGAACCCGGACCACCGCCCCCGGCTCTGCGCCTCACGGGCCCCGACCCCACGCGGGCCCCCGACTTCCTTTGTGGAGGAACGAAAAGTGAGGATCAAGCGCACTTCCCCCCGCACCGTCGTCACGAGACAGACCCGGCTGGTGGCCGTCGCCGCCGGACTCGTGGCCGCCGCCGCGTTCGCGGTCCCCAGCGCGAACGCGTCCGACACCAGCACCTTCAGCGCCGCACAGCTCACCAGCGTGAGCGACTCGGTGCTCAAGGCCGATGTCCCGGGCACCGCCTGGGCCGTCGACAGTACGACCAACCGGGTCGTCGTCACCGCCGACAGCACGGTCTCCCAGGCCGACATCAACAGGATCAAACAGCGCGCCGGGGCCGACTCCGGGGCCCTGACCATCAAGCACACCCCGGGCAGGTTCAGGAAGCTGATCTCCGGCGGCGACGCCATCTACGCCAGCGGCTGGCGCTGCTCGCTGGGCTTCAACGTCCAGGACGCCAGCGGGAACTACTACTTCCTGACCGCCGGTCACTGCACCGACGGCGCGGGCACCTGGTGGTCGGACTCCTCGCACTCGACCACCCTCGGCACCACCGCCGGGTCCTCCTTCCCCGGCAACGACTACGGCATCGTGCGCTACACCAACAGCTCGGTGACCAAGTCGGGCGCCGTGGGCAGCCAGGACATCACGAGCGCCGCCACGCCCTCCGTGGGGACCACCGTGTACCGCCGCGGCTCCACGACCGGCACGCACAGCGGCCGGGTCACCGCGCTCAACGCGCAGGTCAACTACGGCGGCGGTGACATCGTCTCCGGTCTGATCCAGACCACGGTCTGCGCCGAACCCGGCGACTCCGGCGGCCCGTTGTACGGCGGCAGCACGGCCTACGGCCTGACCTCCGGCGGCAGCGGCGACTGCTCCTCCGGCGGTACGACCTTCTTCCAGCCGGTCACCGAGGCGCTGAGCGCCTACGGGGTCCACGTGTACTGACCCCGTCCCTCCTCCGTCCCTTCCGGGCGATCCCGGCCGTCCCCCACCGGCCGGAACAGGCGGCCCCCGCACGCGAGTTCGCGTGCGGGGGCCGTCGTCCGTCCGGGCCGCGCCGGCCGTCCGGGGCCGTAAGCCCGTGGGGCGGGTCGAACGGTCCCGGCCGCACGGGTTCCGGTTCCGGCGCGGCAAGGGCGAGATCCGGACAGGAGTAGACCTCACAGAGCGCCGACAGGTTACTCGCTCGTAGTGTTTGCAGAGTGAACGGGGGCGTCCCGACCTCGGGCGCTCAAGCCGCAAGGGGCGTACGCCGGTTGGCGTACGCGCGTCCAGAACTCGACCTTGTGTGCTCCCTGCGGGCCTCGGAATAGTAGGCGCCGTTCAACCGCCTTCCGGCCCGCTGAGGTCCCCACAACCTCGCGGGCCGATCCCCCCACAGGAGGACGTCAGTTGAAGCATCGACGCATACCCGCGCGCCGGGCGACCATGGCGACCGCGGGCATCGCCGCACTCGTCGTCGCCGGAGTCACTTTCCAGAGTGCGAACGCCAGTGAGCCGGACGCCGCCCCCACGGCCCGCGCGCTGTCGGCCCCCACGGCCGGAAAACTCGCCTCGACCCTGGTCAAGGACCTCGGGACCGACCGCACGGCGGGCGTGTACTACGACGCCCGCTCCGGTCACCTCGTGGTCAACGTGCTCGACAAGGCCGCGGCGCGGACCGTCGAGCGGGCGGGGGCCAGGGCCAGAGTCGTCGCGCACACCCTCGCCGAACTGGACGGCGCCCGTACGACGCTGGCGAAGCGGGCGACCATACCGGGCACCTCGTGGTCGACCGACCCCGTCAGCGGCAAGGTCGCGGTCACCGCCGACAGAACGGTCTCCCCGGCCGCCTGGGCGAAGCTGTCCAAGGTCGTCGCGGGCCTGGGCGACAAGGCCGAACTCAAGCGGTCGAAGGGGGAGTTCAAGCCCTTCGTCGCGGGCGGTGACGCCATCACCGGATCGGGCGGGCGCTGTTCGCTCGGGTTCAACGTGGTCAAGGACGGGCAGCCGTACTTCCTCACCGCGGGCCACTGCACCGAGGCCATCTCCACCTGGTCGGACGCCGACGGCACCGTGATCGGCAGCAACGAGCGCTCCAGCTTCCCCGGGGACGACTTCGGCCTGGTGAAGTACACGGCCTCCGTCGACCATCCCAGCGCGGTCGACCTCTACGACGGGTCCACGCAGCCGATCACCAAGGCGGGCGAGGCGACCGTCGGCGAGCAGGTGACCCGCAGCGGCTCGACGACCCACGTCCACACCGGCACGGTCACCGGTCTGGACGCCACGGTGAACTACTCCGAGGGCACCGTCAGCGGCCTCATCCAGACCGATGTGTGCGCCGAGCCCGGGGACAGCGGCGGTTCGCTGTTCGACGGCGACACCGCGCTCGGTCTGACCTCCGGCGGCAGCGGTGACTGCTCCTCCGGCGGCGAGACCTTCTTCCAGCCGGTCACCGAGGCACTGTCGGCGACCGGCGCCGAGATCGGCTGACCCCACCTCGCCCCATCCCCCCACGGGATCCGGCGGAGCCCCGTCCTCGCGCGCGAGAGGACGGGGCTCCTAGGCGTCCGCGCCCGGGTCCGCGCCCGGGTCCGTGCCGGTGTCCGGGGCCGCTTCGGGGGCAGGGCCCGGGGCAGGGCCCTGGGCGGCGGCGTCCGTACGGGGGCCGGTGCCGGGATCCGGCCCGGAGGCGGCGGGGCCCGGGTCGGTGAAGGTGTCGTTCACGGGCGGCGCGGGTGCGGAGGAGCCGGCGGGCGCGGCGCCGCCCGCCTGCGGGGAGCCGCCGTGCCCGGCCGCCCCGGCGGTGGCCGCTCCTGCGGCGGCCGTCGCGGCCGTCCCGGCCACCGGGTCCGGGGAGTCCTTCCACGCCGCTCCGACGGCGCCGCCGCCGCGTCCGCGCCGCTGCCCCGAGGCCAGCAGGGTGACCACCACCCCCGCCGCCGCCCACGCCCCCAGCACCAGCAGCGCGCCGGTCAGGGCGTTGCTCCGGAAGTACGCGATCGAGCGGGCCGCCCAGGTCCCCGCGCCCGGCGGCAGCGCGGGCCCGATCGTCTTCCAGAACGGGGGCAGCAGCGGCAGCGGGAAGGCGCCGCCCGCGCTCGGGTTGCCCGCGATCACCACCAGCAGGATGGCCAGGCCGATGCCGATGACGCCGAAGACCCCCTGGAGGGCGAGGGTGGCGGCGCCCACGGCGAAGGTGATCAGTGCCCCCAGGCCCCACAGGGCCGCGACACCGCCCGGCAGCGCGCCCAGGACCGGCCCCACGATGACCGCGCCGCCGAGCCCGCCGACGGCCGCGACGAAGGCCATGGCGCCCAGCCGGATCGCCGCGCGCCGCAGGTTGGCGGGGCGCGCCCCGGTGCTGATCGCGAGGATCGAGGCGCACAGATAGCCGCCGACGCACCAGCCCACGACCAGGTAGAAGGAGGACAGGCCGTTGAAGTCGCCGGTGGAGGCCGGTGCCACGTCCACCGTCCGCACCGTCCGGTGCTGGGCCTGCTCCACGGGCCCGACGATCCGCTCCAGGCTGGTGGCGAGGATGGTGCCGCCGCCGGTGGCGACCAGCAGGGTGTCGGTGGTGCCGCCCGGGGAGACGACCAGGGCGCCGTCGACGTCCCGGTCCAGGATCTGCCGGCGGGCCGCCGCCTCGTCGGCCACCGCGCGCGGGTCCAGGGGCGAGCCGGGCAGCTGCCGCAGCCTGGCGACCGTCTGCCCGGCCGCCGCCCCGGGCGCCGCGACGGCGAAGGGCACGTCCTTGGGCTTCGGGTGGTGCAGCGCGCCCACGTAGGAGGCGATGAACAGCAGCTGGAGCGCCAGCACCCCGACCACGAGCAGCGTGGCCCGCGGGGTGACGGCGTCCTTGACCTCCTGGACGAAGGAGTGGCGGGGCCGGCGGGCGTGCGGGTGGGTCATGGTCTCACGCTGCGGTCCGGCGGGTGTTCGCGCAGGTGGGAGGCGCCCGAACGGGCGTCGCACAGATGTTCGGGAATTGGTTTATGGTGGAGGGCGAGTAGTGAACTGATGTTCGAAAGCCTGTGTGTACGGGCCCACGACCGCGGGAGGTGCGGATGCCGGGTTTCACGCATCTGCACACCGTCTCCGGGTTCTCCCTGCGCTACGGCGCCTCGCACCCGGAGCGGCTGGCCGAGCGCGCCGCCGAGCGGGGCATGGACGCCCTCGCCCTCACCGACCGCGACACCCTCGCCGGTACGGTCCGCTTCGCCAAGGCCTGTGCGGCGGCGGGCGTCCGCCCGCTGTTCGGCGCGGAACTGGCGGTGGCCGGGCCCGACGCGTCCGTACGCGGGGACGGGGTCGTACGGCATGGCGGATCCGTACGCCGCGACGGGTCCGTACGCGGCGGCGGGCCCGCGGGGCAGGGCGGTCCGGGGTGGCCCGGCGGGGGACCGCGGCCGGAGCGGCGCCGGGCACCGGTGCGCGGCGGTGCCTTCGTCGACGAGTCGACTCCGCGGGTCACCTTCCTCGCCCGGGACGGCGCCCGCGGCTGGGCCGACCTGTGCCGGCTGGTCACCGCCGCCCACGCCGCGCCCTCGGACACCCCCCTGCTGCCCTGGTCCGGCAACCACGGCGACGGTCTGACCGTGCTGCTCGGACCCGGTTCCGACGTCGGCCGGGCGCTGGCCGCCGGCCGCCCCGACCGGGCCGCACGGCTCCTGGTCCCCTGGCGCGAGGTCTACGGCGACGCCCTGCGCCTGGAGGCCGTCTGGCACGGCCGCACGGGCACCGGCCCCGGCTCCCTGCGGCTGGCCGCCCGGACCGTCGGCTTCGCCGCCGAGCAGCGGGTCCGGCCCGTGCTCAGCAACGCCGCCCGTTACGCCGACCCGGGCCAGGGCCCGGTCGCCGACGTCCTGGACGCCGCCCGCCGCCTGGTCCCCCTCGGCGCCACCGGGGAGCGGGACTCCGGCGAGGCGTGGCTGAAGGGACCCGGCGCCATGCTGGAGGCGGCCGAGAGGATCGTGGAGGCCGCCGGGTTCCGGCGCGACACCGCCCACCGGCTGCTGGAGCAGACCCGGGCGGCGGCCGCCGAGTGCCTGGTCGACCCGGAGGACGACCTCGGCATGGGCGCGGTCCACTTCCCCGAGCCGCACCTCGTCGGCGCCGGGCGCCGCACCGCCCAGCGCGCGCTGGCCTCCCGGGCGGCGGCGGGCATGGTGCGGCGCGGCTACGCCGGACGGCGCGCGTACTGGGCGCGGATGCACGAGGAACTGGACGTCATCGCGTACCACGGCTACGCCTCCTACTTCCTCACCGTCGCCCAGGTGGTGGACGACGTACGGGAGATGGGCATCCGGGTCGCCGCGCGCGGTTCCGGGGCGGGCTCCCTCGTCAACCACCTCCTCGGCATCGCCCACGCCGACCCGGTCGAGCACGGGCTGCTGATGGAACGCTTCCTGTCCCGGCGGCGGTTCGTGCTGCCCGACATCGACATCGACGTGGAGTCCGCGCGCCGTCTTGAGGTCTACCGGAAGATCATCGGCCGGTTCGGCGCGGAGCGGGTGGCGACGGTCGCCATGCCGGAGACGTACCGGGTGCGCCACGCGATCCGCGACGTGGGCGCGGCCCTGTCCATGGACCCCGCCGAGATCGACCGGGTCGCCAAGTCCTTCCCGCACATCCGCGCCCGCGACGCCCGCGCGGCCCTGGAGGAACTGCCCGAACTGCGGGCGCTGGCGGGGCGGAAGGAGCGGTACGGCAGGCTGTGGGAGCTGGTCGAGGCGCTGGACGCGCTGCCGCGCGGGGTCGCCATGCACCCCTGCGGGGTCCTGCTGTCCGACGCCTCCCTGCTCGCCCGGACGCCGGTCGTGCCCACCAGCGGCGAGGGGCTGCCCATGTCCCAGTTCGACAAGGAGGACGTGGAGGACCTCGGGCTGCTCAAGCTGGATGTGCTGGGCGTGCGGATGCAGTCGGCGATGGCGCACGCTCTCGCCGAGGTGGAGCGGACGACGGGGGAGCGGGTCGACCTGGACTCCGTGCCGCCGGGCGATCCGGCGACGTACCGGCTCATCCGCTCCGCCGAGACCCTCGGCTGCTTCCAGATCGAGTCCCCGGGCCAGCGCGACCTGGTCGGCCGGCTCCAGCCCGCCGACTTCCACGACCTCGTGGTCGACATCTCCCTCTTCCGGCCCGGCCCGGTCGCCGCCGACATGGTGCGGCCGTTCATCGAGGCCCGGCACGGCCGGGCGCCGGTGCGCTATCCGCACCCGGACCTGGCCGGACCGCTGGCGGAGACGTACGGCGTCGTCGTCTTCCACGAGCAGATCATCCACATCGTGCACCTCATGACCGGCTGCGGGCGCGACGAGGCGGACCGGGTGCGGCGCGGGCTGTCCGACCCGGAGTCGCAGGGGCGGATCAGGGTGTGGTTCGCCCAGCACGCGGCGACGCGGGGATACAGCGCAGAAACGATTCAGCGCACCTGGGAGATCGTCGAGGCGTTCGGTTCGTACGGCTTCTGCAAGGCGCACGCGGTGGCCTTCGCCGTGCCCACCTACCAGTCGGCGTGGCTGAAGGCCCACCATCCGGCCGCCTTCTACGCCGGGCTGCTCACCCACGACCCCGGCATGTACCCGAAGCGGCTGCTGCTGGCGGACGCGCGGCGGCGCGGGGTGCCGATCCTGCCGCTGGACGTGAACCGGTCGGGAGTCGCCCACCGTATCGAACTGGTGTCTGACGCAAAGAGGGGCAAAGCCGGTAAAGCACCTGAAAAGGCCGAAGGCCCTGAAGGTGCCGGTACGTGGGGGCTGCGGCTGGCCCTCTCCGACGTGCTCGGCATCAGCGAGGCCGAGGCGGCGCGGATCGCGGACGGACAGCCGTACGCCTCGCTGCTCGACTTCTGGGAACGGGCCCGCCCGAGCCGCCCGGTCGCCGGACGGCTCGCCCAGGTGGGCGCGCTGGACGCGTTCGGTGCCAACCGCCGCGACCTGCAACTGCACCTGACCGAGCTGCACCGGGGCGCCCGGGGCGCGGGCGGCGGTCAGCTCCCCCTGGCCGGAGGGAAGGACACGGCCACCGCCGGGCTGCCCGACCTGTCCGACGCCGAGAGGCTCAGCGCCGAACTGGGCGTGCTGTCCATGGACGCCTCCCGCAATCTGATGGACGACCACCGGGCGTTCCTCGACGAACTGGGCGTGGTCTCCGCGCGCCGGCTGCGTACGGCGCGGCACGGGGAGACGGTGCTGGTCGCGGGCGCCAAGGCGGCCACCCAGACCCCGCCGGTCCGGTCCGGCAGGCGGGTCATCTTCACCACCCTCGACGACGGCACCGGCCTGGTCGACCTCGCCTTCTTCGACGACTCCCACGACGCCTGCGCGCACACCGTCTTCCACTCCTGGCTGCTGCTGGTGCGGGGAGTGGTGCAGCGGCGCGGCCCGCGCAGCCTCAGCGTGGTGGGCGCCGCCGCCTGGAACCTCGCCGAACTGGCCGAACTGCGCGCCGAGGGCGGCCTGGAGGAGGTGGCGGCCCGCCTGGCCCGCCCCGGCGGGCCTCCGGAGGCGGCCGCGGACGGGGACGGCCCGGACGACGGATCCGGGGGAGGCGACGGCGGTGACCGCGGGGACCGTGAGGGCCGCGGCGGCGGGCGGCGGGCCCGGCTCGCCGGCTCGGACGGGCGGCCCGCGCCCGCCGGTTCCGCCGCCCAGGACCCGATGGAGGCCGCGCGCGGGCGCCGCATCCGCATGTCCACCGGCTACGAGATGCATCCATGGGCGGATCTGCGCCCGGCGGGAGAAGGGCCCGCCAACGGAAGGAAGTTGTGGCACCAGAGTCCAGGGAGCGCGGGATGACCATCCTCTGCGTACGTTTCCAGCTGCCGCCGATGTACGAGGCGGCCCTGCCCGGACTGCTCGGGCTGCTGGAGGAGTTCACCCCCGTGGTCGAGGCGCTGCCGCCGGACGGCGCGCTGGCCGATCTGCGGGGCGCCGAACGGTACTTCGGGCGCGACGCGGTCGCACTCGCGGCGGTGATCCGGGTCCGCGCGCTCGCGCGGTTCGGCGTCGACTGCGTGATCGGCGCCGGGCCGGGCCCGATGCTGGCCCGTGTGGCGCTGGGGGACGCCCGGCCCGGGGCGCCCTGCGCCGCGCCCGCCGAACCGGCCGCCGCCGCGGAGTTCTTGGCCCACCGGCCCGTCACCGCGCTGCCCGGCGCGGGCCGGGCGACGGCCCGCACCCTGGGCGAGTACGGCCTGGACACCCTGGGCCTGGTCGCCGCCGCGCCCCTGCCGACGCTCCAGCGCCTGATCGGCGCGAAGGCGGGACGCGAACTGCGCGACCGGGCGAACGGCGTCGACCGCGGCCGGGTCGTCCCGGGCGCCGTCGAGCGGTCCCTGCTCGCCGAACGCCCCTTCGACCGCGACGAACTGGACCCCGGCCGGCACCGCGCGGCGCTGCTGTCGGCGGCCGGGGAACTGGGCGGCCGGCTGCGCGCCCTCGGCAAGGTCTGCCGCTCCCTGACCCTCACCGTGCGCTACGCCGACCGGTCGGCCACCGTCCGTGGCCGCACGCTCGCCGAACCGACCGCCCACTCGGCGGCGCTGACCGGGACCGCGTACGCCCTGTACGAGGCCCTGGGCCTCCAGCGCGCCCGGGTCCGCGCGCTCGTCCTGCGCGCGGAGGGGCTCGGCGACGCCGGGCACGCCTCCCACCAGCTCACCTTCGATCCCATGGACGAGAAGGTCCGCCGTATCGAGGAGGTCGCGGACCGCGCGCGGGCCCGGTTCGGGCCGCGCGCGGTGATCCCGGGGACCCTGGCCGCCTGAACGAGCGGCCTTCCGGCTGCCCGAGGCCCCGCCCCTCCGCTGTCCGGTCCAGCCGGTCCGGCCGGACCGGCCTGTTCAGCCTGTCTGTTCTGTCTGGTCCGTTCTTTCCACCCGGTCTAGTTGGCCCACGGCGGGGTGAGGACGGTGCCGTCCGCGAGACGGGCCGTCAGGCCGACGGACGTGGTGACCCAGGAGACCGCGGTGCGGTCCGTGGGGTTCTCCACGGTGAAGGTCGCCCCGGCGTTGACGATCACGGTGTCGCCCGCGGTGACGCGCTCGGTGCGGTCGTCGAGCGTGACCAGGAGTTCGCCGTCGAGCAGGTGGAGGATCTCCTCGCGGTCGACGGTGTGGGCGGGCGCCCTGGTGCCCGCGGGGATCTCGGCGCGCCAGGCGCACAGCTCCCCGGCGCCGGTGCGCGGGGTGGCGTACGAGACGAAACGGGCGCCGTGGATCTCGTGGGTCGTGGCTTCGGACGGGTGGACGACGGGCATGGGGGTCTCCTTCGGGGGTGGGTGAACCGCTCGACGGGAGGCTCGGGCGGCTCGGGCGGGGGCCGGGTGGCCCGGGGTGGATGGCTTTATAGTCAAGCAGCTTGACCATATAGTCAAGTCGCTTGTCTGAGTAAGTGGTCAAGCCGCCTGATCGCATGGTCAAGGCGTCTGACCGAGTGGTCAGGCGCCTTGACCATGGGGGCGGTGCTTCAATGTCCCCGTGCACAGCTCCGAGGCCATGGCCCTCTCCGCCGCCCTGCTCGCCGTCGCCGGCCGGCTGACCCAGCGCATCCATGACGGCGTCGCCGCCCGCGGGTTCGAGGGGCTGCGGCCCGCGCACGGTTTCGCGTTCGCGCGGCTGGCGCCGGGCGGGGCGACCGTGACCGAGCTGGCCGCCCATCTCGGGGTCACCAAGCAGGCGGCCAGTCAGCTCGTCGACGAGATCGTGCGCAAGGGGTACGCGGAGCGGCGCCCCCATCCCGCCGACGCGCGGGCCCGGCTGATCGTGCTGACCGCGCGGGGGCTGGCCTGCACCCGCGCGGCGGAGGAGTCGGCCGCGGAGGCGGTGCGGGGGTGGATCGCCGTGCTCGGCGAGGACGAGGTGGGCGCGCTGGGGGAGCGGCTGGCGCGGATCGCGCCGTCGGGGCCGATCCGACCGTCTTGGTGACGGTTCGTCATGGCGTGTCACTCGCACACGAGTTGACGCGCGGAGCGGACTCGCGAGTTTTTACTGACGCGTAACTTCACACTTCGACTACTCGTCCGTAACTTGACGAGTGAACAGCATCCTGGTGATCCGGATCACAGGGCGCAGTGCCGTCGCACCTCCCTTGAGCCGCAAGGAGATCACACGATGCTGCCCTTCCAGCGCGCCCGCAGACACCTGGCCGCCCTGTTCCTGGCCGCCGCCGTCGCTCTCGTCCCGGCCGCCGCGGCCCACGCCTCCGGCGCCCCCAGTTCGGGCTGGAACGACTACGGCTGCAAGCCGTCCTCGGCCCACCCCCGCCCCGTCGTCCTCGTCCACGGCACCTTCGGCAACTCCGTCGACAACTGGCTCGGTCTCGCGCCCTATCTGACGGCCCGCGGGTACTGCGTCTTCTCGCTCGACTACGGCCAACTGCCGGGCGTCCCGGTCTTCAACGGCCTCGGTCCCATCGACAGGTCGGCCGGGCAGCTGTCCGCCTACGTCGACAAGGTGCTCGCCTCCACCGGAGCGGCCAAGGCCGATCTCGTCGGCCACTCGCAGGGCGGCATGATGCCCCGCTACTACCTGAAGTTCCTCGGCGGCGCCGCCAAGGTGAACGCCCTCGTCGGCATCGCCCCCGACAGCCACGGCACCACCCTCAGCGGTCTGACCAACCTGCTGCCGTACTTCCCGGGCGCGAAGGACCTGATCTCCGCCGCCACCCCCGGCCTCGCCGACCAGATCGCCGGGTCCCCCTTCGTCACCAGGCTCAACGAGGGCGGGGACACCGTGCCCGGCGTGCACTACACGGTCATCGCCACCAAGTACGACGAGGTGGCCACGCCCTGGCGGACCCAGTACCTGAGCGGCTCCGACGTCCGCAACGTGCTGCTCCAGGACCTCTGCCCGCTCGACCTCTCCGAGCACGTCGCCATCGGCACCGTCGACCGCATCGCCTTCCACGAGGTGGCCAACGCGCTCGACCCGGCCCACGCCACCGCCACCACCTGCGCCTCCGTGTTCAGCTGACCCGGGGGAGCCCCGCCGGGCGCGGTCCGGGGTCCGTCCGGCCTGAGCCGCCGGACGGACCCCGTGTCCACGGGCCGCCTCAGCGGCCGGAGCGGGCCGCCCGCCGCCTGACCGAGAGGAACAGCGCCGCCGATCCCGCCGCCAGGGCCGCCGCGCCGCACATCGCGACGTACGGGGTGCTGCCGGACCCGCCGGTCTCGGCGAGATCCGCGGTCCGCGCCCCGTCGGCCGTCACGGAGCTGCCCGCAGCCGCGTCCGTGCCGGTGCCGGTACCCGTGGCGCCGTTCCCGTTCCCGTTCCCGTCCGGGGCCGGGGCCGCGGGTGCCGGGTCCGTCGTCGTCCGGGCGTCGGCGTCCCCGTGGCCGTGGTGCTCGACGGTGGACCGGCCGGCCCCGGCCCGGATCTGCCGCTCGGTCGGCGCGGAGGCCGAGGGCGCGGGAGAGGACGCCTTGGCGGAGGTGCCGCCCGCAGCGGAGCCGCCCGCACTCCCGCCGCCGCTGCCGCTCGCCGCACCGCCGAAGGTGACGTCCGAGCAGGAGTAGAACGCCTCGGGGCTGTCCGAACGCTGCCAGACCGCGTACAGCAGTTGCTTGCCGGTGCGCTGGGGGAGCGTGCCCGAGAACGTGTAGAAGCCGCCCGAGGCCACCGGGTCGGTGACCGTGGCCACCGGGTGCGCGAGATCCAGGGCGGACCAGGCCAGCGGCTCGGCCGGATCGTAGCCGGGCTTGGTGAGGTACACGGTGAACGTGCCCTTGTGCTGGGCGGTCACGCGGTACTTGAAGGTGTACGGGCCGCTCTTCACGGCCGTCGCGGGCCAGTCCGCTCGGGGCAGGTCGAGGCCCTTGAACTCCGGGTCGTCCGCACTGCACAGCCTGCCGTCCGGGATCCGCTCCTGGTGCCGGCCGTTCACGTCGCCGATCCGGATGCCGTTCCAGTCGTACAGGGCCTGGGGGCCGCCGGCCGCGACCGCCGCCCGGCACGCCGCCGACGTCGGGTTCTCCGGGTTCTCGGCGTAGCACTGGAAGACCCGGCTGACCGGGCCGCCCATGGTGCCGTGCGCGGACGCGGGCGCGGCGGCGAGCGCGGTCAGGGCGAGCGGCGCCAGCGCCAGGACGGAGAGCGCGGCGGCCTGGCGGCGTGGACGAGCGGGCATGGGGGGACTCCTCGCGACGGGTCGTTTCTGACGGGTGCCGGCACCGGGGGCGGACCCCGTGGGGTGCTCAGAAACTAGCCCCGAGGAACGGGGAGAACGCCCGATCAGGGCGGTACGAGGGGATCCTTATGCTCGCGTTAAGGAAGCGCTGAGACTGCGCTCAGACAGAGGGCGCGCACGGCGTACACACGGTGTGCGGAAGGCGTGCGCGGTGGCGCGCGGGGCAGGTCCCGGCGCGCGGAGTGCGGTGCGCGCTGCCGGTCACCCCTCCGGCCACCAGGTACGTGCGATGTCCTTGCGGACCTCGGGCCGTCCGGCGGGACGCTCGTCGGTCTCCTCGCGGATCCGCCGGCTGTCCGTCTTCCTCAGGGGCTTCTGCACTGTCGTACGGCGCATCGCTGCCTCCTTCGACGGTCTACCGGGTTCCGTGTTCGTACGGAGGTAGACCTTTCGGGCGAGAGTTCCTCATCGGTGCGGGTCTGTCTGTGGCGGCTGTCACGATCCGGTTGTCAGTGGCGGGTGTCACTCTGGGGCGCATGAGTGCACACACGACGACCGATCGTGACGCCGCGGCCTGGGGCGCCGCTGGAGCGGCGGTGGACTGGGACGCGCGGGCGGCCGTCTTCGACGACGAGCCGGATCACGGGCTGCGCGATCCGCGGGTGCGCGCCGCCTGGGCGGAGCGGCTGCGCGACTGGCTGCCGCCGCGGCCCGCCGCGATCCTCGACCTCGGCTGCGGCACCGGCAGCCTCTCGCTCCTCGCGGCCGGGCAGGGGCACCGGGTGACCGGTGTGGACAGCTCCCCGGCGATGCTGGAGCGGGCCCGCGCCAAGCTCGCCGGCGCCGGCCGCGACGCGGAGTTCCTGACCGGTGACGCGGCGGACCCGCCGGTGGACGGGCGCCGTTTCGACGCCGTCCTGGTCCGCCATGTGCTGTGGGCGCTGCCGGATCCCGCCCGCGCGCTGCGGCGCTGGCGGGAGTTGCTGGAGCCCGCAGGACGGCTGGTCCTGGTCGAGGGCGTCTGGGGCACGGTCACGCCCGTCGGCATACCCAACGAGCGGCTTCTCACTCTCCTCACACCCCTCGTGCGGCACACCCGCGTCGAACAGCTCTCGGGTGACGCCCGGCTGTGGGGCAAGGACGTCACCGACGAGCGGTACGCGGTGGTGGCGTCGGTGTGACCGGTGGAGGACCGGGCGGCGGATGGGCGCGCCGGGTCGGACGGGCCGCGGCGCGGCGGCCGGGCGGCCGGGCGCGGCCCCGTACGGCGGCTCAGTCCAGCAGCGCCGCGAAGCCGTCCGCGCGGGCCAGCCGCTCCAGTTCGGCGAGGGCGGCCACGGCGGCGCCGGCCGCCGCCGGGTCGCGCTCCGCCAGCCCGCTCGCGGCGAACTCGTCCTCGTCCAGGCGCAGTACGCCCGTGCCGTCCGCCGAACGCCACAGGTCCAGGTCCAGGTCCTCCACGACCAGCTCACCGCCGGTGAGCACGGCAGGGCGGGTGATGTCGCAGTACCAGCCCTTGAGCCGCCCGCCGCCGTCGCGGACCTCCTTGACCGCGTACCACCGGTCGCGCCAGTAGTGCTCGGTGAACACGTCGCCCGGTTCGAACCGCACGAAGCCGAAGTCCCGTACGCCCTCGGCCGCCCAGGGTGCCCGGACCACCACGCGCACGCCGTCGTCGCGCACCAGCGCGCTCCGGTAGCGGATCTTCGTCCGGCCGCCCTTGACGAGGACGACGTCCACCGGAGTGCCGGGCGCGTCAGCCGAGTTCGCGGACATACCGCACCTCCGTGGCGCACACCTCGTAGCCGAACCACCGGTTGACGGCGATCATCGGTTCGTTGCCGGTGTCGTTGCCGGTGAACGCCTCCCGGACGCCGGCCGCGCGGGCGCGGTGCAGCGAGTCGTTCTTGGCGAGCTTGGCCAGGCCCCGGCCGCGGAACGCCTTGGCGGTGCCGGTCATCGCCGTGCTGTAGCGGGTGGCGCCGTCCGTGTGGGCGAGGGTGAAGGCGGCGGGCCGGCCGTCGACCACCGCGACGGACGTCAGGTCGTGGCTCAGCAGCGGGTTGCGCCAGGTCTCCTCCAGCCAGGCCGCGTAGTCGCTCAGGTCCGAGGCCACGTCACCCGGTTCGTCCGCGGCCGTCTCCGCGTCCAGCTCGAACAGGGGGCGCGGGTCGGCGGCGTAGTCGGATCCCCGGCGCAGCTCCACGCCGGGCGGCGGGTCCTGGAGCGGCGGGAGCCCACCGGCAGCCAGGTCCAGGCGCAGGAAGTACGCGGAGCGGCTGCCGCGGTAGCCGCGCCGCTCGGCGAAGGCACGGTTGTCCGGCGTGTCCAGCACCCAGGAGAGCAGCCGCACCGCGCCGCGGGCGGCCAGGTGCTCCTCGGCGGTGCGCACCAGCAGCGCGCCCGCGCCGCGCCCGGTGTGCGCCGGGTCCACGTACACGTTGACGTTGCCCTGTCCGGGCACCGGGCTGTCGTGGGACAGGAGCACCTGCGCCGTGCCGATCACCTCGCCGTCGGCCTCGGCGACCAGCGGCCGGTAGTGGGCGTCGGGGTGCATCCGGGTGGCGGTGTGGGCGAGGGACTCGGAGGTGAACAGCACGAACGGCAGCGCGCGACGGCGCACCCGGGCGAACCCTTCGAGGTCTGCGGGCACGTCGGGGCGCATTTCGCGGACGATCACGGTCATGCAGGCGCACGCTACGGGCCGCCCCCGCACACCCGCCTCCCATTTTCCGCCGCCCCGGACGACCCGCCGCCCCGGACGACCCGCCCGGCGGACGGCCCGCCCGGGGCGGCGGACAGCAGCCCGCCCCGGCGCCCGCGTCCCCCGGCGCCCGCGCCCGCGTCCGCGCCCTCCCGGTCCGGTCCCGTTCCGGCGGCTGCCCTCCCGGGGCGCGCGGGTGCGCGACAATCGGCCCGTGACCCTGAAGATCCGCATCCACGACGGCGCCCCTCCCTACGAGCAGGTGCGGGCCCAGATCTCCGAGCAGGCCCGGTCGGGCGCGCTGCCGGTCGGCCACCGGCTGCCCACGGTGCGGGCGCTGGCCGAGTCCCTCGGGCTCGCGGCGAACACCGTGGCCAAGGCGTACCGGGCGCTGGAGACGGACGGGGTGATCGAGACCCGGGGCCGCAACGGCACCTTCGTGGCCGCGGCGGGCTCCGCCGCCGACCGGGAGGCGGCGAGCGCCGCGCAGGGCTACGCGGAGCGCGTACGGCGGCTCGGCCTGGACGAGGACGCGGCGCTCGCGGCCGTCCGGGACGCCCTGCGGGCGGCGTACGAGGCGTAGCGCGTCAGGGGCGTACGGACAGCCGGCCGGGGGTGCGGGTCACCTCCAGCCCCGCGTGCCGTGCCGCGCGGGCGAACTCCACCGCGTCCCGCACCGCCGCCCCGGCCGGGTCGTTGTTGAAGTAGGCGTACACGTCCGTGTCCGTGCCGTCCGGCCAGGCCGTGGCGACGCGGTCCACCCAGGTGCGCAGGGACCTGCGGCCGTAGCGCGGCCGGTCCCGCGCGCGGCCCTCGTGGAAGCGGACGTAGCCCCAGTCGGCCGTCGGCCGCAGCGGGGTCACCGGGCGGCCGCGGACATCGGCCCAGCACAGGGCGGCGCCCCGCGCCTCCAGCACGGCGCGCACCGCCGGTGTCCACCACGACGTGTGGCGCGGCTCCACCGCGACCCGGGTGCCGGGCGGGAAGCAGGACAGACAGGCGTCGAGCAGCCCGGCGTCGCCCCGCAGCGTGGGCGGGAGCTGGAGCAGCACGGGCCCGAGCCGGTCGCCGAGGCCCGCGGCGTGCGTCATCAGGCGGTGCACCGGCTCCGTGGGGTCCTTGAGGCGTTTGACGTGGGTGAGGAAGCGGCTCGCCTTGACCGCGACGACGAAGTCCGGCGGGACGCGCTCCCGCCAGGCCGCGAAGGTCTCCGGGCACGGCAGCCGGTAGAAGGCGTTGTTGACCTCGACCGTGGCGAACGCCGCCGCGTACTCCTCCAGCCAGCACCGCACCGGGCACCGGGGCGGGTACAGCACGCCCCGCCAGTCCTCGTACTGCCACCCCGACGTCCCGACGAACAGGGTCATGGCCCCATCACACCACCGGGGCGCCCCGCTGTCCCCTCCACCCGGCGCCGGTCACCGGGCGCCGGTCACAGGTACAGGCCCGCGTCCGCGCCCTCGCGGGGCTCCGGGAGCGCGGTCGGGGAGGTGCCCCGGCGCAGCGCGTACAGCTCGGCGAGGGTCGCTCCCTCGCGGCCGACGCCCTCCTCGGTGCCCAGCCAGTCCACGGCCTCCCGGCGGGTCAGCCGGCCCACCTCGATGCGGGCCAGGCAGCGGCCCGGCCGGACCACGGCGGGATGCAGCCGCTCCAGGTCCTCGTTGGTCGTCACCCCGACCAGGACGTTGCGGCCCTGGCCGAGCAGTCCGTCGGTGAGGTTGAGCAGCCGTGAGAGCGCCTGGCCCGCGGTGTGCTTGGCCTCGCCGCGGATCAGCTCGTCGCAGTCCTCCAGCAGGAGCAGCCGCCAGCGGCCCTTGCCCGCCGCGTCCTCCTCGCCGATGGCGATGTCCATCAGATAGCCGACGTCGGAGAACAGGCGCTCGGGGTCGAGGACGCAGTCCACCTGGCACCAGTCCCGCCAGGAGCGGGCCAGGGTGCGCAGCGCGGAGGTCTTGCCGGTGCCCGGCGGGCCGTGCAGCAGCAGGAGGCGGCCCGCGATGTCCTGGGGGGTGGTCTTCATCAGGCGGTCCATCGCGTCCGCGACCGGCGCCGTGTAGTTGGCCCGGACCTCGTCCCAGGTGCCCGCGGAGATCTGCCGGGTGGTGCGGTGCGGGCCGCGCCGCGGGGAGACGTACCAGAACCCCATCGCCACGTTCTCCGGCTGGGGTTCGGGCTCGTCGGCGGCGCCGTCCGTGGCCTGGCCGAGGATCCGCTGGGCCAGTTCGGCGTCGGTCGCGGTGACCGTGACGTCCGCCCCCCGGTTCCAGCGGGAGACCAGCAGGGTCCAGCCGTCGCCCTCGGCGAGGGTCGCGCTGCGGTCGTCGTCGCGGGCCACGCGCAGTACCCGGGCGCCGTCCGGCAGCAGGGTGGCACCGGAGCGGACCCGGTCGATGTTGACCGCGTGCGCGTACGGCTGCTCGCCCGTCGCGAAGCGGCCGAGGAACAGCGCGTCGACGACGTCGGACGGCGAGTCGGAGTCGTCGACGTTGAGCCGGATCGGCAGCGCGTCGTGCGGGTTCGCAGGCATGCGGCCATGATCTGCCACCGGACCGCCCCGCGCACCCCGTTTCCCGGCCGTGCCGGGCGTGTCGGCCGCCGTCCGGGTCCGGATGCGCCGGAATCCCGTGTCGCGGCGTCAGGAACCGGCGTACAGGCGTATGAAGAGCCGTCAACGCGACCAATAACCCGTACGGGTTGTCATCCGGCTGCACCGGCGGGTCCGTTCGGGCCATGGCGCGGGGCCCGTACCGACCCCTACTCCCCGTGATTCCTTGTGAGTTCACCATTTCTTTGGCATGGACACTTCCAGTTGACGCGCGTAGCTGCTACCACGGATCCGATAGCGAAGCTGCTAGAGGGAGGTTCCATGAGACGTTCCCGAATTGCCGCGTACGTCGGCTCAGTTCTGCTGACCGTAGGTCTCGTCCTCACCGGGACGGCCACGGCGCAGGCCGCACCATCGGCCGCGACCGGCGGCTATGTGGCCCTCGGCGACTCCTACTCCTCCGGAGTGGGCGCCGGCAGTTACATCAGCTCCAGCGGTGACTGCGACCGCAGCACCAAGGCGTACCCCTATCTGTGGAGCGCCGCGAACCACCCGTCCTCGTTCTCCTTCACCGCCTGCTCGGGCGCCCGGACGGACGACGTCCTCGCCGGCCAGCTCGGCCCGCTCAACTCCGGCACGTCCCTGGTGTCGATCAGTATCGGGGGCAACGACGCCGGGTTCTCCGACGTCATGACGACCTGTGTGCTCCAGTCGGACAGCAACTGCCTCTCCCGCATCGCGACCGCCAGGGCCTACGTCGACTCGACGCTGCCCGGCAAGCTCGACAACCTCTACTCGGTGATCCGCGGCAAGGCGCCCTCCGCGCGGGTCGTCGTCATCGGCTACCCCCGCTTCTACAAGCTCGGCCAGACCTGCCTCGGCCTCTCGGAGACCAAGCGCTCGGCCATCAACGACGCCGCCGACCGCATCGACACCGTCATCGCCAAGGCCGCGGCCAACCACGGCTTCGTCTTCGGCGACGTCCGCACCACCTTCAGCGGCCACGAGATCTGCTCCGGCAACTCCTGGCTGCACAGCGTCGACTGGCTCGACATCGGTGACTCCTACCACCCGACGGCCTCCGGCCACTCCGGCGGCTACCTGCCGGTGCTGAACAGCGCCGCCTGAACCCCGCCGGGGCCGGGCACGTGAGATCGCCCACGTCCCGCGCCGCCGGTGCCCGGTGCCCGCCTCCCCCCACTGGAGGCGGGCACCGGCCACCTGATGACACGCCCTTGAGCGGTACCGGCCCCCGCGCCGCCGTCCGCTCACGCGCCGTGACGGTGCGCCGGGGCCCCGACCGCCCCGGCCCGTCTGCCTGCCGGTTGTCCAACTCGCCGTGGAACCGGTCGGATTCGGAGAGTAGTCGTCAACACCCTTACGCAGAAGGTGAATCCTGCGACCGAGATACACGGGTGCCCGTGCGGGGCGATAGGGTTACCCTGCCCGGGGTCGGGTGGACTCGTACGGGTGGGGAGTGACATGGAGCAGATAACAGTGCGCAGCAGGGCCAGGGTCCCTGCGATCACCTGCGGAAGCAGCGCGACCAGCTCGCGCCTCGACCGCCATCTCGCGGTGCTCGGCGGACCCGCCGTCCCGCAGCGGGAGGCCGCCGAGGCGACGCTGCTGATGCGCGAGCTGACCACGCGTGCCGCGCACGACCGCACCGGCAGGGGTGCGCGGATGCGCCGGGTGTCGCTGTTCGCGCCCCTGCGCCGACTGCGTCGCACGCTGTTCGGCGGGCACTAGCGACACCGCCGTCCGCGGCCTCTCCGGCACCACCGGAGGGCGCCGCCGACGTTCCCGGGCCCGACCTCACCAGGGCCGGCGTCCGGGTCCCGAGCAGACCGCCTCACCGCCTTCGTACGGCGCCGCGCGCATGCCGCCCGCATCCCCACGGCCGCGGCGCCCCGTACGGCTGTCCGGCCTCCCGTGCCCGAGCGGCACGGGAGCCGGCCGCCCGCCTCCTGTCGCCCGGCGCGGCGACACCCCGTCCTCACCCGGACCCGCCCGGCCCGTGTCGCGCAGCCCTCGGCGCGCGCGTACCGCCGTTGCTCAGCCCTCGGCGCGCGCGTACCGCCGCACCGCCGACGGCGCGCTGACGGCGAACAGCACCGCGCACCAGGCCAGCGTCCCCGCGACGGGATGGGCCACCGGCCAGGAGGCGTGCTCCGGGACCGGGCCGTTGCCGAAGAGGTCGCGCAGCGCGGTGGTGAGCGCGCTGATCGGGTTCCACTCGGCGAGCACGCGCAGCCAGTGCGCCAGATTCCCGGTCGGGATGTACGCGTTCGACAGCAGCGGCAGGACGAAGGTCGCGGCGCCGAGCTGGCCGGCCGCCTCCTCGCTGCGGGTGAGCAGCCCCAGCCAGATCCCCACCCAGGTGCAGGCGAACCGGAAGAGCAGCAGCAGTCCGACGGCGCCCGCCGCCCCGGCCGCGCTCCCCTCGATCCGCCAGCCCACCGCCAGCCCGACCAGCAGCAGCGGCACGGTCCCGGCCGCCGTGACGACGAGGTCGGCCACCGCCTGCCCGAGCGGCACCGCCGCCCGGCTCACCGGCATGGTGCGCAGCCGGTCGTGCACCCCTCGGTGGACGTCCTGCGCCGACTGGAACATCCCCGTCATGATCCCGCCGGCCGCGGTCGCCGCGAGCAGTCCGGGTACCAGGAAGGCGCGGTACTCGCGGCCGGGCACGGCCAGCGCGCTGCCGAAGACGTAGCCGAAGAAGAGCAGCATGTTGATCGGCATGATCTGGGTGAGGACGGCGAGGCCCGGGTTGTTGCGGACCCGGCGCAACTGCCGGCCCGCCAGCGCCGTCCCGTCGTGCACCAGTGCGCTCATGCCGCGATCTCCTCGCTGTCGTGGGAGGCTCCGGTCAGCCGGAGGAAGACGTCGTCCAGGGTGGGCGGGCTCAGGCTCGCGTCGAGCAGCGGCACGCCCGCCGCGTCCAGTTCGCGCACCAGCCGGGGCAGGGTGAGGGTGGGGTCGGTGGCGACCGCGCCGACCGCGGCCCGCTCGTGGTCGAACACCGGCTCGGCGCCGGTGAGCCGGTCCAGGACGGCCGCCGCCCGCGCCATCTCGTCCGGGTGCGCCACCACGACCTCGGCGCGCGTGCCGATCAGGGCCTTGAGCCGCGCGGGCGATCCGGTGTGCGCGACCCGGCCCCGGTCCACCAGGGCGATGTCGTCGGCCAGCCGGTCGGCCTCGTCCAGGTACTGGGTGGTCAGCACCACCGTCGTGCCCCGCCGCTTCAGTGCGCGCACCGCGTCCCAGATCTGGTTGCGGCTGGCCGGGTCGAGGCCGGTGGTGGGCTCGTCCAGGAAGAGCACGGCGGGCCGGCACAGCAGGCTGGCCGCGAGGTCCAGCCGGCGGCGCATCCCGCCCGAGTAGGTGGCGGCGGTGCGGTCGGCGGCCTCGGCGAGACCGAACCGCTCCAGCAGCTCGCCGGTGCGCGCCGCCGCGTCCGGGATCCGGTGCAGCCGGGCGAACAGCCGCAGGTTCTGCCGTCCGGTGAGGTCCGCGTCGACGGACGTGTCCTGCCCGGTCACCCCGATCCGGCGGCGCACGGCGGCCGGTTCGCGCACCAGGTCGTGCCCGGCCACCCGGGCGGAGCCCGCGTCCGGCCGCAGCAGTGTCGTCAGCAGCCGTACGGCCGTCGTCTTGCCCGCGCCGTTCGGCCCGAGCACCCCGCAGACCGTGCCCTCGGCCACCGCCAGATCCAGGCCGCGCACGGCGTGTACGTCGCCGAACCGCTTCTCCAGACCCTCACTAAGTACAGCGTACGTAGTCGTCATGGGGCGACCATAGCGCACTACGTACGCTGTACGTAACTACGATGGTGGGGCGAGGTGATGTCCCATGGCCGGCCGAGGCGCCGAACCCGAGGTGATCTGGGCCCGCCCGGAGCGGACGGGGCGGGGGCCGAAGCCTGCCCTCACCCGTGCCGACATCGCGGCGGCGGCCGTCCGGCTCGCCGACGCCGGCGGCCTGGAAGCGGTCTCGATGCGGCACGTGGCCGCCGAAGTGGGCTGCGGCACGATGTCGCTGTACAACTACGTCCCCCGCAAGGAGGACCTGTACGAGCTGATGGTGGACGCCGTCAGCGGTGAGCACGAGCTGTGGGAGCCCAGCGGCGACTGGCGCGCCGACATGGTCCGGGTGGGCCACCAGACCCGGTCCCTGATGCGCCGCCACACCTGGCTGCCCCGCCTGATGTCCGGGATCTACGGCTTCAGCCCCAACGCCCTGCGCTATCTGGAGCACTGCCTGGCCTGCCTGGACCCGCTGGAGGCGTCCTACGGCACCAAGATGGAGCTGGTCGCCATGGTCAACGCCGTGGTGACCATGTACGTCGCCAACGAGCTGGCGGCCGCCGAGCGCACCCGCTCCCTGCCCTGGACGGCGGAACAGGAGAACGCCGTGCGGATCGCCTACCTGGGCGGCCGGATCGCGAGCGGCGCCTACCCGCGCATGGCGGCGGCCTTCACGGAGGACGCCGGCCCCATCGATCTGGAGGCGGTGTTCGACCGGGCCCTGACACGGGTCCTGGACGGGTTCTGCCCGCGCGGCTGAGCACCCGCGGCCGAGCACGCGCCGCGCGCCGTACGCCGGCGCCGCCCGCGCCGGGGCGGGCCGGACCGGGGACGGGCCGTCAGATCAGGGTGAACTGGCCCCCGGGGCCTTCCTCGGCGTGGTCCAGGACCGAGGCCGGCCGGCGGGCCGCCGCCGGTACCGGCAGCACGCCCGCCGCCCGCAGCGCGGACGCCGTGACCGCCCGGTCCGGCTCCGGGGCCTCCAGCGGCTCCTGCCCCGCCCGCGCCTCGGCCAGCAGCGCCAGGACGGTGATCAGCTCCAGCAGCTCCGAGGTCCACGCCTGCGGCCACAGGGGCGGGCGGATCGCCGCCAGGGTGCCCTGTTCGCCCTGCGCCGTCCGGGCCGCGAACCACTGCTCCAGGACCCGGCCGGCGCCGGTCTCGAAGTCCCAGGCGGCCGCGGGCACCGGGGAGACGCGGCCCTCGTCGAGGTGGAGGGTCTCCTCGGCCCGGTCGTAGTGGAGGGCGCGCGGGCGGTCCGGCAGCGGTGCGCGGACGTACGGGCGGCGCCCGCCGGGCAGTTTGGGGCGCTCGCCGTCGCGGCGCATCAGCCACAGCGCCCGGCGGCCCGCCGCGACGCCCCGCGCCCACCGGCCGGTGTCCGAGGTGAGCGGGACGGCCGTCCCGTCCGGGCCCGGCCGCGCCGCCGCCAGGATCCAGGCGAGCACGTCCGGCGGCTCGGGACGGTGCCCCAGGAGGGCGGCCAGATGCTCCGTCAGGCCCGGTGCCAGGTTGGGTTCCCGCGCGCCCGGACGGCGGTACAGCGGGCGGATGCGGCCCGGCCGCAGGAAGGGCGGCAGCGAGGTCGCCAGCAGCGCCGGTCCGGCCGCGCCCGGTGCGGCGCCCGGCTCCACCACGAAGACCTGCCGCTCGTCCGCCACCCGCCACAGCTCGGGCCGGGCCGCGTCGATCAGCCGGTGGTCCGCGAGGAGCCACTGCTCGTCGAAGGGCGCCATGAGCACCCGTACCGGCTCCGGGCACGGGCCCGGGTCCCGGGCCAGTTGCCCGGTGCCGCCGGAGCGGCCGGGCAGCTGTCCCGCCGCGGTGTACGGCGTGCGGGCGCGCGTCGGCTCGAACAGGGCCTCCCGGTCCGCCCCCTCGGCCCTCAGCAGCGCGTCCCAGCGGGCCCTGAGGCAGCCCGGGTCCGGGGCCACGGGCCACGGCCGGCCGAGCCGCGGCGGTGCGACGGACCACGGCATGAGGTCCGCCAGCAGCGGGGCGTCGTCGTGCGTCACGCGGGGCATCGTACGACGCGGCGACGGCCCGCAGGTCACGTGGCGTCGAGGGTCACCGTGAAGGAGAACCGGTCACCGCGGTAGTGGATGACGACCACGTCCAGCGGCCGGCCCGCCTCGTCGTAGGTGATGCCCGTGTAGTGCAGGATCGGGCTGAGCAGCGGCACTTCGAGCAGCCGGGCCGTCTCCGGGTCGGCCAGCCGCGCCTGCACGGTGTCCGTGATCCGGCTGATGCCGGCGCCCACCACGTCCCGCAGCACCTTGGTCATCGGCCAGCGCACCAGGTCGTCCGGCGATATCCGCTCGGCCAGCTCCGGACGGACGTAGTTGCGGGCGTGGTTGGTGGGCTCGCCGGTCTTCTCGTCGCTGCGCAGCCGGTGGTAGGCCGCCACCTCCTCCAGGTCCGGGAAGAACTCGGCCAGTTCGGCGGTCACCGGCGCGGTGCCGTGGTCCAGCAGCTCGGTCGTCATGCCGGACTGCTGGGCCACGATCGCGTCCACCGAGCCCAGCAGCCGCACCGGGGCGCCCCGGTGGGCCGTGGGCGCGATGAAGGTGCCGCGCCGCCGGTGCCGGGTGATCAGCCCCTCCTCCTCCAGCTCCTTCAGCGCCTGCCGCATGGTCAGCACGCTCACGCCGTAGTGCCCCGCCAGTTGCTCCTCGGTGGGCAGGCGCAGCGGGTCCCGGGGCGAGCGGCCGAGGATCGAGGCGCGCAGGGACTGGGACACCTGGTACCACAGCGGCAGCTTGCGGTTCAGGACGATCGAATCCGGAGCAAAGGAGGTCACGGGCTATCCGTACCGGTCTGGTCCGTTCAGTGCAATGGCCGGAAGTGTTTCTCCAGGCCCTGCCAGACGTCGTCGTAGCGCTGCTGGAGGTGGTCCGCGCGGGCCGCGTGCGGTGTGAGCGTCACCGGCCAGCGGGTCTCGAACATGAACGCCAGCCCGTCGTCGATCTTCTGCGGCTTCAGCTCGGCCGCGCTCGCCCGCTCGAAGGTCTCCCGGTCCGGGCCGTGCGCCGACATCATGTTGTGCAGCGAGCCGCCGCCCGGCACGAAGCCCTCCGCCTTGGCGTCGTAGGCGCCCTCGATCAGGCCCATGTACTCGCTCATCACGTTCCGGTGGAAGTACGGCGGCCGGAAGGTGTCCTCGCCCACCAGCCAGCGCGGGGCGAAGACGACGAAGTCCACCCCGGCCAGGCCCGGAGTGTCGCTCGGCGAGGTCAGCACCGTGAAGACCGACGGGTCCGGGTGGTCGTACGAGATCGTCCCGATGACGTTGAAGCGGCGCAGGTCGTAGACGTACGGCACATGGTTGCCGTGCCAGGCGACGACGTCGAGCGGGGAGTGGTCGTAGGTGGCCGTCCAGAGGTTGCCGCAGAACTTGTTGACCACCTCCACCGGTCCTTCGGTGTCCTCGTAGGCGGCCACCGGCGCGCGGAAGTCACGGGCGTTGGCCAGGCCGTTGGCGCCGATGGGGCCGAGGTCGGGCAGGCGGAAGGGGGCGCCGTAGTTCTCGCAGACGTACCCCCGGGCCGTCCCGTCCAGCAGCTCCACCCGGAAGCGCACCCCGCGCGGGATCAGCGCCACATGGCCGGGCTCGGCGTGCAGCAGGCCGAACTCGGTGCGCAGCAGCAGCCCGCCCCGCTCCGGCACGATCAGCAGCTCGCCGTCCGCGTCGCTGAAGACGCGCTCCATCGAGGAGTTGGCGTGAAACAGATGCACCGCCATGCCGGTGCGCTGGGTGGCGTCGCCGTTGCCGCCGAGGGTCCACAGGCCCGCCAGGAAGTCCGTGTCCGGGCCCGGCTGCGGCAGCGGGTTCCAGCGCAGCCGGTTGGGGTCCGGGACGGACTGGGTGAAGGGGGCCGTGCGCAGCGCGCCGTTGCCCGCGCGGGTGAACGCCGGGTGGGCGGCCGAGGGGCGGATGCGGTACAGCCAGGAGCGGCGGTTGTGCGCCCTGGGCTCGGTGAAGGCCGCACCGCTGAGCTGCTCCGCGTACAGCCCGAAGGGCGCGCGCTGGGGCGAGTTGCGGCCCTCGGGCAGCGCGCCCGGAACGGCTTCCGAACTGTGCTCGTTGCCGAAACCGGAGAGGTACTCCAGTGCCTCGGCGGTCTTGCGTGCGTCCCCGCTCATGATCGCTCCCTTGCAACCTGATTCCTATGGAGCACCGTAGGATTGCGATTTCCCGGGCGCAAGAGGGACGCCGGCCCTCCTTCCGGCGGACGGCCGGAACCCGACCTGAGGGGGATCCGGCCGCCGGAGGGCTGTTCTACGCTCCCGGGCATGACGTCGTGGACGCGCCGGCCACTCGCGGTGCTCGCGGTGTCCGCCCTGCTGCTCGCCGCATCGGCCGGCTGCGGGGCGGGCGGTACGCGGGGGAGCGGGGATGGCGGGGAGAAGGGGGAGGGCGGACCGGCCACCCCGGTGGGAAAGATCATCGATCACACCGACGAGCAGGGGCGGGCCTACCGCGAGGTGGACCGGAAGGGCGCGCCCGAGATCGGCGTCGAGGTGCGGCCGGACGCGGCGGGCAGCTGGGACGTGCGGCTGACCGTCCGCCGCTTCCGCTTCTCCCCGGCCGGTACGGCGGCCCGCCCGGTGTCCGGACGCGGTCTCGCCCATCTGCTGGTCGACGGCCGCCTCGTCGGCCGTCTGCGCGCCCCCGAGTACCGGCTCTCCGCCCGCCTCGTCCCGCGCGGCACCCACCACGTCACCGCGCGCCTCTACGCCGACGACGACACGGTCTGGGCGGTCTCCGGCAGGCCCGTGCAGAGCACCGCCGACATCACGGCTTCGGACCCGCGCGCGGGGGAGGGGGCGTCCGTGTCCGGGGGTGGCGCGGGCGCGGCGCCTTCCGGGAGCGGCGGGGGCGCGGGCGCGGCGTCGTCCGGGAGCGGGGCGGTGTCGTCGGGTGCGGTGCTGTCCGGGGCGGTGGCGCCGGGCGGGGCGGCGTCCGGTGCGGTGACATCGGGCGGGGTGGTGTCCGGCGCGGTGGCCTCGTCCGGTGCGGCGCGCGGTCCGGCGGCCGGGCAGGCCGGTGGTGGGGCGGCGGCCCGGTCCGAGGGTGCCGTGCGGTCGCCCGTGTCCTCCGCGCCCGTGTCCTCCGCGCCCGTGTCCTCCGCGCCCGTGTCCTCCGCGCTCCCGTCCTCCGTGCCCGCGCCCGCGCCGTACGTGGGCGCGCCCTCCGGTGGTGCGCCCTCCGTGCCCGTACGCCCCGCGCCGCCGGTGCGCGCGCCGTCCGCGCCGCTCGCGGCTCCCGTACCGCCCGCGCCCGCGCTGTTCGTGGCAGCGCAGGCAGCGCAGGCAGCGCCGTCCACGCCGTCCGCGCCCGCGTTCCCGGCTCTCCCCGCACTCGGGGCGCGCGGCGCGCGGGGAGCCGTGTGCGCGGGGGACGACCCGGGTGCCGGTGTCCGCACCGCGGGCACCGCTTCACCCGGCCGCCGCGGCCGGGCATCATGAGTGCCGTGCCCCATGCGACCCCGCTCCGTCGCGCACCCGTGCAGCGGCGCAGCGCCGAACGGCTGACCAGGATCCTGGACGCCTGCGCCGAACTCCTCGACGAGGTCGGCTACGACGCCCTGAGCACCCGCGCCGTCGCGCTGCGCGCCGGTGTGCCCATCGGCTCGGTCTACCGGTTCTTCGGCAACAAGCGCGCGATGGCCGACGCGCTCGCCCACCGCAATCTGGAGCGGTACTCCGAGCGCGTCCAGGAGCGCCTGGCGGGGCTGGCGGACGACGGCTGGCGGTCCGCCATGGACGCCGTGCTCGACGAGTACCTGGCGATGAAGCGGACCGCGCCCGGCTTCTCCCTCGTGGACTTCGGCAACCAGATACCGCTGGGCGCCCGGCACGCCGAGCCCAACCACCGCCTCGCCGACCGCCTCACCCAGCTGCTCGCCGGGTATCTGCGCCGCGAGCCGGACGACGATCTGCGCCGTGCGTTCCTGATCGCCGTGGAGACCGCCGACACCCTTGTGCAGCTCGCCTTCCGGGTCGACCCCGAGGGCGACGAGCGGATCATCGAGGAGATGCGGGAACTGCTGCGGGCGTACCTGGGGCGCGTGCTGGGCTGAGCCCCCCGCCCGGCCCGTCCCCCCATCCCTCCGGCTCGCCCGCCCTGTCCGCCCTGTCCGACCTGTCCGCTCCGGTGCCCGGTTGCGCCGGGCGGGTGACAGCGGACGGCGCGTCGGGGCGGGGTGCGGTGGCCCCGGCGGGCGATGTGAAAGAGAGTCAGGTGAAAGAGCGATTTGTATGAAAATCGTCTGACTCGGAGGAACGCGCATGCCCACCCTGACACTCCCACGCACCCTCGGCTCCCGCGTCGGTGCCGCCGCGGCCCTGACGGCCCTGACCGCTGCGGGTGCCACCTGGCTGGCGGCGCCCGTGGCGATGGCCCAGGGAGAGGCCGGCGACATCAAGATCCACCGGGTGGGCGTGCCCTTCGGCGTCTCGAAGGACGACCCGGTGGTGTGCCGCTTCTACCTGGACGCCGTCAACTTCGACGTCCTGCCCACCATCGGCTACACCATCCAGGCCATGCCCCCGTTGCCCACCAGCGCCACCGTCACCGGCACCATCGCGCTCGCCGCCGGGGCCGGCCACACCGACCCGCTGGGCCTGGCCGACGGGCAGTACAAGCTCGTCTGGACCGTCGCGGGCGTGCCCAAGGAGAAGATCTTCCACGTCAACTGCCGTGACGACGACGGCCGCAAGGAAGGCGCCCAGGGCCCGGCCGGGCAGATCGAGGACCAGGGCCGTGGCAACGGCGAGCAGCACTCCGGGCCCGGCGCCGGGCAGAACGGCCAGAACGGGCAGGGCCCCAAGGGCGGCGTGCACGCGGGCGGCGGCGGCCTCGCCTCGGCCGCCGCGTACACCCCGGTGGCCGGGGCCGCGGCCGTGGGGCTCGTCGTGGTCGGCGGGGTCGCGTACCTCCGGCTGAACCGCCGGCGCACCCGTGGCGCCGCGTAGGCGCCGACGCAGGCCCTGGTACCGGACCCGCGCCTACCGCCTCGCCAGGACGGCCGCGCTGACGGCCGTCCTGGTCACGGTGGGCACGCGGTGCGACGGGCACCGCGACCACGGCGCACCGCGGCGGGCGGCCGGCCCGCACGCCGAGGCGGCCGCCGCCCCGGCGGACCGGCGGGACGGCCCGGACGGCACTGCGGCCCCGGCCGGGCCCCCGCCCCGGCCGCTGCCCCGCTCCCCGGCGACCTCCCTGCGCATCCCCTCGCTCGGCATCGACGCGCCCGTCACCGGGATCGGCCTCGCCGCCGACCGGCAGCTCGGGACCCCGCCCGTCGACAAGCCCAAGCTGGTGGGCTGGTACCAGGACGGGCCCACCCCGGGCGAGTCCGGCACCGCGCTCGCGGTCGGGCACCGCGACACCACCACCGGTGCCGCCGTCTTCGCCGCGCTCGGCCAGGTGGAGCCCGGCCGCTCCATCGAGGTGCGGCGCGCGGACGGCCGTACCGCCGTGTACACCGTCGACAAGGTGCGGGTCTTCGACAAGGACCGCTTCCCCGACAAGGAGGTCTACGGCCGCTCCCGGCGGCCCGAGCTGCACGTCATCACCTGCGGCGGCCTCTACACCCGGCGCACCGGCTACTCCAGCAACGTGGTCGTCTTCGCCCATCTGACGGCGACGAGATGAGCCGCGCGCGGAGGCGGCGGGCCGAGGCGCGCGCGGGGCGGGGCGGCGGGCGCCGGCCGCCCCGCCCCGCCGCTGGGCGCGGACCGACCGCCTCCGTCCCCCTTCGCACCTGAACCCGCCCGAACCCGCCTGATCCCCCGATGCGGCCGTATCCCGTCCGATCCCGCCTGATGGACGAAAGTGTGCGAGATCGTGCCCGATGTCTTCCCCGGGCCGCACCCGTCCGTTAGCTTCCGTGACTCACACGCCCCGTACGACCCGCGCGAGGCGTCCGCCGCGCTGCGCCCAGCGCCTGGGTGAGTCACCGAAGGCATGCCTCATGACACGCGCCATCTCCCTGCACGACGTGAGCAAGACCTACAGCAGCAAGACCCCACGGGTGGTGGACCGGCTGTCGCTCGACGTGGCGCCCGGTGAGTTCCTCGTCCTGCTCGGACCCTCCGGCTGCGGCAAGTCCACGGTCCTGAGGATGATCGCCGGACTGGAGGAGATCACCGAGGGGGTGCTGCTGCTCGACGGGGAGTACGCCAACGAACTGCCCCCTGCGGCCCGGGACATGGCGATGGTCTTCCAGAACTTCGCGCTCTACCCGAACATGACCGGCCGCGGCAACATCGGCTTCCCGCTGCGCATCGAGTCGCCCGGCGCCGACCACGGCCCCCGCATCGACGCCACCGCCCGGATGCTCGGCATCGAGGACCTGCTCGACCGCCTCCCCGGCCAGCTCTCCGGCGGCGAGCGCCAGCGCGTGGCCATGGGCCGGGCGATAGCCCGCCACCCCTCCGTCTTCCTGATGGACGAGCCGCTGTCCAACCTCGACGCCAAGCTCCGCAGCCATCTGCGCGCCGAGATCGCCCGGCTCACCAGGGAACTGGGCGTCACCACCCTCTACGTCACCCACGACCAGTCGGAGGCCATGTCCCTGGGCGACCGGGTCGCCGTGCTGCGCGGCGGGGTGCTGCAACAGGTCGGCACCCCGCGCGCCGTCTACGCGCTGCCCCGCAACGTGTTCGTCGCCGCCTTCATCGGGACCCCGCGCATCAATCTGCTGCGCGGACTGGTCCGCGCCCCGCTCGACGGGGCCATGACGATCAGGCTGGGCAAGCAGTTCCTGCGGCTGCCCGAACCGCTCTCCCTGGACCACCAGTTGCTGCGCGTGCAGCAGGGCCGCGAGGTGATCGTGGGGCTGCGCTCGGAGGCCGTACGGATCGCGAAGCCCGCCGCCGCGCGGCCCGGCGAGGTGCCGCTGACCGGGCTGGTCGAGCACCTGGAGTTCCAGGGCCACGAGGTGCTCGTCCACTTCGACACCGGGTCGAGCCCGGCCGTCGTACCGGAGCTGGAGGCACCGCGCCCGCACACCCGGCCGGACCGGCGCCGCCGCCGCGACGCCACCGTGCTGGAACGCCTGCGGGAGCGGGCCGGGGCCCTGCGCGGCGGCCCGGTGGCGCTGCTCGACCGGCCACGCGGGGCGGGTGGCGGAGAGGCCGGCGCCGCACCGGAGGGTGCCCGCGCGGCCGAGCCCCGGCTGCCCGGTGACCTGGTGGTGCGCACCCCCCCCCGACATCCGGCTCCGACACGGCATGCAGGTGCCGCTCCTGGTCGACCTCGCCCACCTCTTCGTCTTCGACCGGCACGGCGAGCGCGTCTGCCCGGCCCCGGACCGGCTGCCGGACCTCCAGGAGTGACCGCCGGGAACGACCGCCGGGCGTGATCTGCGGGCGTGATCTGCGAGAGCGACCGCCGGGAGGGTCCCCGGGAGTGACCTGCGGGAGTGAGCCGCCGCACACCGGGCGGGGAGGGGTGCGGTTCCCTGGCGCCACAAAACTATCGGCGCTAGTTTATGGATCGGCCGAGCCCGGCCCGCACCCCCCGTGGACCGCGCGCCGACGCGGCCGACGCCCCCGCCCCGGAGGAGCACCATGAAGGCACACGACGGCATGTACATCGGCGGCGCCTGGCGCCCCGCCCCCGACCGCGACGCCATCGAGGTGGTGAACCCGGCCGACGAGCAGGTCGTCGCCACCGTCCCCGCGGGCACCGCCGAGGACGTCGACGCGGCGGTGCGCGCCGCCCGCGCCGCCTTCCCCGGCTGGGCCGCGACCCCGCCCGCCGAACGCGCCGCCCGCCTGGCCGCCCTGCGCGACGTCCTCACCGCCCGCAAGGACGAGATCGCCGAGACCGTCACCACCGAACTGGGCGCCCCCGAGCAGTTCGCCCGGTCGGTCCACGCGGGCCTGCCCCTCGCGGTCGCCGCCTCCTACGCCGACCTCGCCGCCACCTACGCCTTCGAGGAGCGGACGGGCAACTCCACCGTCCTGCACGAGCCCGCCGGCGTGGTCGGCGCCATCACGCCCTGGAACTACCCGCTGCACCAGATCGTCGCCAAGGCAGCCCCCGCCCTGGCCGCGGGCTGCACCCTCGTCCTCAAGCCCGCCGAGGACACCCCGCTCACCGCCCAGCTCTTCGCCGAGGCCGTCGACGAGGCCGGATTCCCGGCCGGTGTCTTCAACCTGGTCACCGGGCTCGGCCCGGTCGCCGGACAGGCCCTGGCCGAACACCCCGGCGTCGACCTCGTCTCCTTCACCGGCTCCACGGCCGTGGGCCGGCGGATCGGCGCCACGGCGGGCGCCGCCGTCAAGCGGGTCGCCCTGGAACTGGGCGGCAAGTCCGCCAACGTCATCCTGCCCGGCGCCGATCTCGCCAAGGCGGTGCACGTCGGCGTCGCCAACGTCATGTCCAACTCCGGCCAGACGTGCAGCGCCTGGACCCGCATGCTCGTCCACCGCGACCGGTACGACGAGGCGGTCGCCCTCGCCGCCGCTGCCGCCGCCAAGTACGCCGACCGCATCGGCCCCCTCGTCAACGCCCGGCAGCGCGACCGGGTCCGCGGCTACATCGAGCGCGGCGTCGCCGAGGGCGCGCGCCTGGTGGCCGGCGGCCCCGAGGCGCCCCGCGAGCACGGCTACTACGTCAGCCCCACCGTCTTCGCCGACGTCGCCCCCGGCATGACCATCGCCCAGGAGGAGATCTTCGGCCCGGTCCTCTCGGTCCTGCGCTACGAGGACGAGGAGGACGCCCTGCGCATCGCCAACGGCACGGTCTACGGACTCGCCGGAGCGGTCTGGGCGGCCGAGGAGGCCGAGGCGGTCGCCTTCGCCCGCCGCATGGACACCGGCCAGGTCGACATCAACGGCGGGCGCTTCAACCCGCTGGCCCCCTTCGGCGGTTACAAGCAGTCCGGGGTCGGGCGGGAACTCGGCGCGCACGGGCTCACCGAGTACCTTCAGACCAAGTCCCTCCAGTTCTAAGGGAGTCACGCGCCATGGCCGTACGTGCCGCCGTCCTGCCCGCCATCGGCTCACCGCTGGAGATCACCGGCATCGACCTGCCCGAACCCGGCCCCGGACAGGTCCGCGTCCGGCTCGCCGCCGCCGGGGTCTGCCACTCCGACCTGTCCCTGACCGACGGCACCATGCGCGTCCCGGTCCCCGCGGTCCTCGGCCACGAGGGCGCGGGCACCGTGCTCGCTGTCGGCGAGGAGGTCACCCATGTCGCGCCGGGCGACGCCGTCGTCCTCAACTGGGCGCCGTCCTGCGGCGCCTGCCACGCCTGCGGTCTCGGCGAGGTCTGGCTGTGCGCCGACGCCCTCCGCGGCGCCGCCGACGTCTACGCCCGCACCACCGGCGGCACCGACCTGCACCCCGGTCTGAACGTCGCCGCGTTCGCCGAGGAGACGGTCGTCGCCGCCTCCTGCGTCCTGCCGCTGCCCGACGGCGTCCCGCTCGCCGACGCCGCCCTGCTCGGCTGCGCCGTCCTCACCGGCTACGGCGCGGTCCACCACTCCGCCCGAGTGCGCGCCGGGGAGACGGTGGCCGTCTTCGGCGCGGGCGGCGTCGGACTCGCCACCCTCCAGGCCGCCCGGATCGCGGGCGCCGGGCGGATCGTCGCCGTCGACGTCAGCCCGGCGAAGGAGGAACTGGCCCGCCGGGCGGGCGCCACCGACTACGTCGTCGCCTCCGAGAACACCCCGCGCGAGATCCGCGCCCTCACCGGCGGCCAGGGCGTCGACGTCTCCGTGGAGTGCGCGGGCCGCGCCGTCTCCATCCGCGCCGCCTGGGAGTCCACCCGCCGCGGCGGCCGGACCACGGTCGTCGGCATCGGCGGCAAGGACCAGCGGGTCACCTTCAACGCCCTGGAGATCTTCCACTGGGGCCGCACCCTCTCCGGCTGCGTCTACGGCAACGCGAACCCGGCCGAGGACCTGCCCGTACTCGCCGCCCACGTCCGCGCCGGCCGCCTGGACCTGGACGCCCTGGTCACCGAGCGGATCGCCCTGGACGGCATCCCGGCCGCCTTCGAGAACATGCGCGCGGGGAAGGGCGGCCGGGCCCTGGTGGTGTTCTGACGCCGGGGGAGCCGCGGGCGTCGGGCCATACCTGCGCCGTCCGGCGCGGAACCCGGGCGCGTTCGCCGCAGGACCCGGTGGGCTCGCGGCGGGGCCGGTGCGCCCGGCGGCGAGGGCGCCGGATCGCCGCTGCCCACCCCCGCCGCAGCCCGCCCCCGCCCTCGCCGCTGCCCGTTCCCGCCGCAGCCCGTGCGGCCGCTCGCGCCGAGCATCCGCTCGGGCCGCGGTCGCCGACTCCGCCGTCCCGGCGCGGCCCCGGGCGCTCACGGTGGGCCGTGTGGGCCCCGGTGGGCGCGAGGTGCGGCACCCGGCGCCCGAGTACACACCGGACCGCCGCCGCCCGCGTCCCCGCGCCGGCCGCCCGCTCAGCGCACCTGCTCGGGACGCGGCCGGGCCGTCCCCGCGTCCGCCTCCGGCCTGTCCGCCTCCGCCCGGTCCGCCTCCGGCAGGGACTCCGCCGCCGGCCGCCTCCGCGGGCGCGAGCGGGACACCGCCACACCCGCCAGGCACAGCACCCCGCCGCCCAGCGTCAGCAGTCCGGGCACCTCGCCCAGCACCAGCCACGACATCAGCACCACCAGCGCGGGCACGGCGTACGTGGTCGCGCCCATCCGGGTCGCGCTCGTCCGGGCGAGGGCGTACGCCCAGGTGGTGAAGGCGAGGGCGGTCGGGAACAGGCCGAGATAGACCACGTTGAGCGTGGCGGTCAGCGGCGCGCGGGCCGCCTCGTGGACGAGCTGCCCGGCGAACGGCAGACACGCCACCGCGCCGACCAGGCACCCGAAGGTGGTCACCTGGAGGACGCTCGCCCGGCCCAGCGCGGGCTTCTGCGCGACGACCCCGAAGGCGTAACCGACGGCCGCGAGCAGGCACAGCACCACGCCCACCACCGAGGAACCGCCCGCCCCGGACATCGAGAGCCCCACCGTCACCGCGCCGGCGAACGACACCCCCATGCCCGCCAGCAGCCGCGGCGGCATCCGGTCGCCCAGCAGCCGCGCGCCGAGCAGGGCGATCAGCAGCGGGCCGACATTCACCACCAGGGCGGCCGTCCCGGCGTCCACCCGCTGCTCACCCCAGTTGAGCGCCACCATGTAGAAGCCGAACCACAGCAGACCCGACAGCGCGATCCCGCGCCACGCCTCCCGCGGCGGCCACCCCTCCCGCCGCACCAGGCACAGCGCCCCCAGCGCCACGGCTCCGGCCAGCAGGCGTCCGAGCGCCAGCGCCCCGGGCGAGTACGCGGCTCCCGCGCTGCGGATCGAGACGAAGGCGGAGGCCCACAGCACCACGGTGACCGCGGCGGCACCGGCCGCCAGTCGGGACGGGGTCAGGACCTGGTGTTCACGCATCATGTCTCCGGAGGCTAGGCGGGGAGGGAAAGGGAAAGCTCGCGGATTCCGGACACGGAGTCCGCCGGCCGGCCGTCAGGCCAGTGCCGTGTGCTCGATGCCGAGCAGTCCGGACAGGGCGGCGGCGCCGGCCGGGGTGACCCGTACGGCGCGCTCCGAGCCGATGCGCTCGCACCAGCCGGTGTCCAGGGCGTGCCGGCACAGGGCGGCGCCCGCCGCGCCCGCCAGATGGGGGCGGCGCTCCGTCCAGTCCAGGCAGGCGCGGGCGAGCGGGCGCCGCCCCCGCCGGTCCAGCGCGATGCCCGCCGAGGCGAACCACCCCAGCCCCGCGTCCGTGAGCGCGAACCCGGTGCCCGTACCGCCGGACCCCGTACCGCCGGACCTCGTGCCACCCGTCCCCGTGCCACCGGAGCCCGTACTGCCCGGGGCCGTACCGCCGGTGCCCGCGCCGGCGTCCGCCCGCAGCAGGCCGCGCGCGGTCAGCGCGTCCGTCACCGCGATGCCGAGGCGCCCGGCGAGATGGTCGTAGCAGGTGCGGCCCCGGGCCATCGCGGAACCGGCGCCCGCCTCGCGCAGGGTGCGCGGACGGCGGGCCGCGGGCGCCGCCCGCGCGGCCAGGTCCTCCACCAGCTGGGCCGCCCGCGCGTCGGCGAGGCGGACGTACCGGTGGCGGCCCTGCCGCTCCTGGGCGAGCAGGCCGCCCGCGACGAGCCGGTCCAGATGCGCGCTGAGCGTGGAGGCGGCCACGCCCGCGCGCCGGGCCAGCTCACCGGCCGTCCAGGCCCGTCCGTCGAGCAGCGCCAGCAGACAGGCGGCGCGGCTCTCGTCGGCGATCAGCCCGGCGAGCGCCGCCAGCGCGGGTGCCTGCGGATCCTTGGGGGTCATGCGTCCCAGGATGGGGTACGGACGGTTCGGCGGGCGCCGAAGTGTGGCCGCGGGCGCTACGCCTCGGCGCGGGCCTGCTCGTACTGGTGCGCCAGCCCGTCCAGCAGGGCCGCGAGCCCGGTCTCGAAGGCGCGTTCGTCGATCTTCTCCTGCTGCTCGGCGAGCAGATGGGCCTGGCCGAGGTGGGGGTAGTCGGCGGGGTCGTAGGCGCCCGCGTCGTCCGGGAAACCGGCGGCGAAGGAGCCGAGCGCGGAGCCCATGACGAAGTAGCGCATCAGCGCGCCGACCGAGGTGGCCTGCGCGGGCGGCCAGCCCGCGTCGACCATCGCCCCGTAGACGGCGTCGGCCAGGCGCAGCGCGGCCGGGCGGCGGCCGGGGCCGTGCGCGAGGACCGGGACGATGTTGGGGTGCGCGCGCAGGGCGGCCCGGTAGGAGACGGCCCAGTCGTGCAGCGCGGTGCGCCAGTCGCGCCCGTCCTCGAACATCGACAGGTCGACCTGGGCGCTGACCGAGTCCGCGACCGCCTCCAGGATCTCGTCCTTGGTGCGGAAGTGGTTGTAGAGCGAGGGGCCGCTGACGCCCAGTTCGGCCGCGAGCCGGCGGGTGGAGACGGCGGCCAGGCCCTCCGCGTCCACCAGCTCCCGCGCCGTCGCGACGATGCGGTCGGTGCTGAGGAGGGGCTTGCGCGGTCGGGCCATGGCGCACATAGTAGGGCTGCGGACTAAAACTAGCAGTGGTAATTTAATTGTTCGGCTTTCAAGGTCCAGGGTCGTCGCAGGCCCGGGATCCGGCATCTGTGGGGTGATCCGTCATGCATCTCGGGCTCAGCGAGGAGCAGACAGCGGTACGGCAGCTCGCCCGGGACTTCGTCGCACGGGAGATCGCCCCTCACGTCGTCGCCTGGGACCGCGCCGAGGAGGTGGACCGGGGCATCGTGAAGAAGCTCGGCGAGGTCGGCTTCCTCGGGCTGACCATCGACGAGGAGTACGGCGGCTCGGGCGGCGACCACCTCGCGTACTGCCTGGTCACCGAGGAGCTGGGCCGCGGCGACTCCTCCGTGCGCGGCATCGTCTCCGTCTCGCTCGGCCTGGTCGCCAAGACGATCGCCGCCTGGGGCGACGCGGAGCAGAAGCGGCGCTGGCTGCCGGGCCTGACCTCCGGCGCGTACGTCGGCTGCTTCGGCCTCACCGAGCCCGGCACCGGCTCCGACGCGGGCAGCCTCACCACCCGGGCCGTGCGCGACGGCGACGACTTCGTCCTCGACGGCGCGAAGATGTTCATCACCAACGGCACCTGGGCCGACGTCGTGCTGCTGTTCGCCCGCTCCACCGACGCCCCCGGCCACAAGGGCGTCTCCGCCTTCCTGGTGCCCACCGACACCCCGGGCCTGACCCGCCGCACCGTGCACGGCAAGCTCGGGCTGCGCGGCCAGGCCACCGCCGAACTGGTCCTGGAGGGCGTGCGCGTCCCCGCCTCCGCCCTGCTGGGCGAGGAGGGCAAGGGCTTCTCGGTCGCGATGTCGGCGCTGGCCAAGGGGCGGATGTCCGTGGCCGCGGGCTGCGTCGGCATCGCGCAGGCCGCCCTCGACGCGGCCGTGCGGTACGCGGGCGAGCGCGAGCAGTTCGGCAAGCCCATCGCCCGCCACCAGCTCGTCCAGGAGCTGATCAGCGACATCGCCGTGGACGTGGACGCCGCCCGGCTGCTGACCTGGCGGGTCGCCGACCTCGTCGACCGCGGGCAGCCGTTCGCCGTCGAGTCGTCCAAGGCGAAGCTGTTCGCCTCGGAGGCCGCCGTGCGCGCGGCCAACAACGCCCTCCAGGTCTTCGGCGGCTACGGCTACATCGACGAGTACCCGGTGGGCAAACTGCTGCGCGACGCCCGGGTGATGACCCTCTACGAGGGCACGAGCCAGATCCAGAAGCTGGTCATCGGACGGGCGCTGACGGGCGTCTCGGCCTTCTGAGGCCCGGTCGTGCGGGCTTCCGGGGCGCCCGGCCGGGCCTGGTGCCGGGACCCGGCCGCGCGGGCTCCGGGACCCGGGACCCGGCCGCGAGGGCTTCCGCGGCCCGTCCGCACGGGCGTCTGAGTACGCGTCTGAGTACGTCGACGGATGTGGCGGCGGCCACATCCGCGGATGCTGGGCCGCATGAGTGACACACCGGTCAAGCACCAGAACACGGCCGCCTTCTACGGCCAGGCCGTCGCCTCCTTCGCCATCGCCATGGCGGCCACCGCCATCGGCATCTTCCGGCTGGACGCCAACGCCTGGGTGCGGTCCTTCCTCGCCATCGCCGTCCTCTACCTCGTCACCTCCGCCTTCACCCTCGCCAAGGTGATCCGGGACCGGCAGGAGGCCGGGCAGATCGTCAGCAGAGTCGACCAGGCCCGGCTGGACAGGCTGCTCTCCGAGCACGACCCCTTCGAGAAGATCTGACCGGCCGGGCCCCGGCCCGCTCCGGGGCCCGGCCGCAACCGCCCCCACCGGGGACGCTAAGCGCCCGCTCAGCTTCGGCGGTATGGTGGACCCCTTGACGCAGAGAGGGGCGAACGAGCGATGAGTACGGCGCAGGAGACGGCCGGCGGGGACGCGCAGCCGTGGGCCGAGGTCACCCCCGACGCGGCCCGGCGGCTGCTCGTGGCCGCGGTGGAGGCCTTCGCCGAGCGGGGCTACCACGCGACGACGACCCGCGACATCGCCGGCCGGGCCGGGATGAGCCCCGCCGCGCTCTACATCCACTACAAGACCAAGGAAGAGCTGCTCCACCGCATCAGCCGCATCGGCCACGAGAAGGCACTGGAGATCCTGCGCACGGCCGCCCGGCGCGAGGGCAGCGCCACCGAGCGGCTCGCGGACGCCGTCAGCTCCTTCGTCCGCTGGCACGCACGCGGGCGCACCACCGCGCGCGTCGTGCAGTACGAACTCGACTCCCTCGGCCCGGACGCCCGCGCCGAGATCCTCGCGCTGCGCCGCCTGGTCGACGCCGAGGTGCGCGCGGTCGTCGAGGAGGGGGTGGCCGCGGGCGAGTTCGACGTCCCGGACGTGCGCGGCACGACGCTGGCCGTGCTCTCCCTGTGCATCGACGTCGCCCGCTGGTTCAACGTCGAGGGGCCCCGCACGCCGGAGGAGGTCGGCGCGCTCTACGCCGACCTCGTGCTGCGCATGGTCAGGGCCCGGCCGGACGCCGCTCGGCCGTAGGTCAGAGGTAGTAGCGGGAGACCGACTCCGCCACGCACACCGGCTTGTCGCCGCCCTCGCGCTCCACGGTGAAGGCGACGCTCACCTGCACCCCGCCCTCGACGTCGCGCACGCCGGTGATCGACGCCGTGGCGCGCAGCCGGGAGCCGACCGGCACGGGGGAGGGGAAGCGCACCTTCTCGGTGCCGTAGTTGACGCCCATCTTCACGCCCTCGACCCGGATCAGCTGCGGCCCGAACAGCGGGAGCAGCGACAGGGTCAGATAGCCGTGCGCGATGGTCGTGCCGAAGGGGCCCGCCGCGGCCTTCTCCGGGTCCACGTGGATCCACTGGTGGTCGCCGGTCGCCTCGGCGAACAGGTCGATCCGCTTCTGGTCGACCTCCAGCCAGTCGGTGTACCCCAGCTGCTCGCCCACCGCCGCCCTCAGCTCGTCGGCGGAGGTGAAGATCCTCGGCTCTGCCATCTGCCCGGCCTCTCGCGTCGCACATCGTCCCGTATGTCTAAGCAACTGCTTAGCATGCTCGGTGTGGCGGCCCCTGTCAACGGAACCGGGCCCGGACGCGGTGGGTAGGCTCTGAGGAGTGCCCCAGATTCCCGAGAAGATCAACGAGCTGACCGTGGGCCAGATGTCCGCCCGCAGCGGCGCGGCCGTCTCCGCCCTCCACTTCTACGAGGCCAAGGGCCTGATCAGCAGCCGCCGGACCACGGGCAACCAGCGCCGCTACAGCCGTGACGCGCTGCGCCGGGTCGCCTTCGTCCGGGCCGCCCAGCGCGTCGGCATCCCGCTGGCCACGATCCGCGCGGCCCTCGCCGAACTCCCCGAGGAGCGCACCCCCACCCGCGAGGACTGGGCCCGCCTCTCCGCGGCCTGGCGCTCCGAACTCGACGAGCGCATCAAGCAGCTCAACCGCCTGCGCGACCACCTCACCGACTGCATCGGCTGCGGCTGCCTCTCCCTGGACACCTGCGTCCTGTCCAACCCGGACGACGCGTTCGGCGACCGCCTGACCGGCTCCCGCCTGATGGCCGAGCGCCCCGGCGCCACCGCCCCCGCCGACCGGCCGAAGAACCCCTGACCCCACCGCCCGCCCTCACGCGACCGATGCTCCGGGGCGCGGCGGCACCCGGCCCGGTGCCGGGGCGCCGTGATCCGCTCGGGCGGTGTGCGTCGACTCCGGTGGCACCGCGCGCCGGCCGGTGCCCCTGTTCGGGCGGGTGCAGGCGTAGGCGTACGTGGGCGCCACCGCCGGGGGAGGGGCGCGCCTGCCGGACGCGCCGCCGCGGTGGTCCCGTGGTGGTCCGTCGCGGACCCGGTGCTCGGGCGGACGCCGGGGCGGCGTGGTCCGCTCGCGCGGGCGGGGCGCGAGCCGGGTGTGCACGGGGCATCACCGTCGGCGGAGGGGCGGACCGCCCGGTGCCACCGGCGCTGGAGCGGACGCCGGGGCGGGGCGTCCCGCGCGGTACGACGGCGAGCGGCGCCGGTGGCGCCGGGCGGGGCGGGGCGGAGATGACTCGCGGGCGGGCGACCCGGGTGCGTCCGGGGCCCGGCGCGAGCCGGTGCACCTGTCCAGGCGGGCGGGCCCGGATCAGGCGCGTACGTACGCGGTACTGCGCCGGGAGGGAGACCCGCCGTCCCGGCGCGGCGCCCGTCCCGGGACCGGTACGGCACCAACGCGTCCGTGGATGGCTGCGCCGTTCCGGGGCGCCGCTGAGGCGTCCGTTCCGCTCCGGCCCGTCCCGGCGCGGTGCCCGGCCAGGGCCCCGTACGGCGTCGATGCGTCCGCGGATGCCCATTGCCGTCCCGGAGCGCCGCCGAGGCGCCCGCCCCGCCCCGGGCAGCCCCCGGACGGGGAGGCGCCCCGCCGCCCAGAATTCCTTCGTGCCCCCGCTCCGCCCGCGGCCTACGGCCCGCCGTCCTGACGGTGGACCAGGCGCAGCGCCTCCGTTACCAACTGGGCGTTGGACGCGGCGGGTTCGCCGTCGGGCAGGTGGAGGGTGTCCTCCAGGCCGATGCGGGTGGGCAGGCCGAGGCGGGCCGCCAGGGTGAGGACGGGCCAGGTGCTCGCCTCCTCGCCGTGCAGCAGGACCGGGCGGCCGTGCGCGTCGCCGACGGCGGCCAGCAGGGCGCGGGCGGACGCCTCGGCGCTAGGGCCTGTCGTCACATTCCCGCCTGCCCCGCGACGCCATGCACGCACTCTCGCCGCACCGGGCCCAGACCCGAGTACGTCCAGTACGCGGGCCAGGGCCCGGCACGCCGAGAGCACGCACCTGACGCCGCGAGGCCCGCCCTCCGGGCGGACGACGGGAATGTGACGACAGGCCCTAGCGACGGCCGGGTCCGTCACCTCCGCCAGGACGCGCAGCACCCGGGGAGCGAGCGGCGAGGCGGCGAACCGGGCCGGGCCGTCCGTGCCCGACCAGAGGCCGGCCTCGACGCCGACGCCCCGGTCGAGCAGGGCGGCGGCCAGTTCCTCGGCGCCCGGCTCGTGCCAGTTGACCGAGGCGAAGTCGGGCAGCACCGTCCAGTCCCGCACCCGCGCGAGGCGGGCCGCCGGACGGGGCTCCGTCCAGGCGCCCGTGGTCACCCCGACCGGCACGGCCGCCCGCTCCCTGATCGCCTCCACCGTGGCCGCCACCACGCGGGGCGACAGGCTCTCGCGCCCGCACGGTGTACGCGGATGGACGTGCACCTCGGTGGCGCCCGCCGCGACGGCCTCCGCCGCGGACCCGGCCGCCCGGTCCGGGGTGAGCGGCACCGCCGCGCCGTCCCGGGCCGTACGGGAACCGTTCAGACACACCTGCATGGCCGCAAGGGTGCCCCGGACCGCGACCCGGCACTCCCCGGCGCCGGTCCGGCACCCCGTCCGGCGTCCGGTCCGGCTCAGGCCGACACCAGCAGCCGCCGCCCGCGCCGGGCGTCCGCCAGGGCCGCGGGGGTGAGCACGGGCCGCGGGACCAGGATGCCGCAGTCCGCGCAGACCGGTCCCGAGGACGGCTCGTGGTCCAGGCCGTACCGCCACACCAGGCGCTCCGCGCCGCACACCGGGCACGCCGCACCCGGGTCGCGCTCCAGCGCGGCGATCAGCCGGCGCAGCACCTCGGCCAGCGGCTCGCCGGGGTGCACCCGGGGGTCGTCGCACCAGGCGACCCCGAAGCCGCCCCAGGTCAGCCGGTGCCAGTCGTCCACGCTGCCCGGCCGGCGCAGCCCGTCGTGCTTCTCCTTCCTGCGCCGCCCGGCGAACTCGGCCTCGTAGGCGAGCCACACCGAACGCGCCTCCTCCAGCTCCTCCAGCGCGGCCACGAGCCGCACCGGGTCGGGGGACCTGTCCTCCGGGCCGAACCCGGCGCGGGAGCACAGATGGTCCCAGGTCGCCCGGTGCCCGTAAGGGGCGAACCGCTCAAGGCACTTGCGCAGTGAGTAGCGCCGCAGTGCCAGATCGCACCGCGGGTCCCGCACCTGTCTCGCCAGACTCCGGAAACCGGCCATCGCCCTGCACCTCCGTCACACCTGCACCTGCTACTTCGGTCACTTCGGCGCCGTCGTACGGATGGGTCGTACCGACGTCGTCGGATAGACGCGTCTGCCCGCGATTCGGCTCCATCCGATTTCCGGTGTCCGCCACAGCTTCGCCCTGATCGACCGTCATGTCCGTCACGCAGACTCCAAAAAGTGACGCGTGTTCATCTTCCAAGTCGGAGCTACCGCCGGTAACGTCCCGCCCCACCCCCGTCGGGAGGAGCAGTCATGCCACGGCGCACCCCACTCAGCGCGCTCGACAGAATGAGAACTCCCCGCAGATTCCCCGGGTTCCTGAAGACCGCATCCGTATGCGTCCTCATTGCCGGTCTTTTGTCACCCTTTTCCCAAGCGGTCGCCGCGAGCGGCGCGCCGAAGGCCGCTGCCGCGGACGACTACTGCGGCGGACAGTGCTCGGACATCCTGCCGCCGGGCGAGAACGGCAACGCCACCCTCGCCCAGATCCTCCTCAACCAGGCGTTCGGCACCCAGCCCGGCCACGCCGAGGACCAGCTCGGCCCGTACGCGAACCTGGCCAAGGGCTACCCGGCGCTCACCACCGACAAGATCAACACCTTCTTCAACGACGCCTCGTTCGGCGTCCCCTCCGGCCAGGTCGCCTCCAGCGAGAAGCCGGCCGGACGCGGCGACGTCACCATCGTCCGCGACAAGAAGACGGGCGTACCGCACATCACGGGCACCACCCGCTACGGCACCGAGTTCGGCGCCGGGTACGCCGCCGCCGAGGACCGGCTGTGGCTCATGGACGTCTTCCGGCACGTCGGCCGCGGCCAGTTGACCTCCTTCGCGGGCGGCGCCCCCGCCAACCAGGGCCTTGAACAGCAGTTCTACCGCAACGCGCCCTACACCGAGGCCGACCTCCAGGCGCAGATCGACACCGCCGTGGCCAAGAACGGCGAGCGCGGGCAGCAGGCACTCGCCGACGTGAACGCCTACCTCGCCGGGATCAACGCCTACATCGACGCCTCCGACCCCGGCCGCTACTTCCCCGGCGAGTACGTCCTGACCGGGCACAAGGACGCCATCACCAACGCGGGCACCATCGACCACTTCAAGGTCACCGACATGGTCGCGCTGGCCTCGGTGGTCGGCTCGCTGTTCGGCGCCGGCGGGGGCGGCGAGGTGAACAACGCCCTGTCGCTGCTGGAGGCCCAGGCCAAGTACGGCGTGGCGGAGGGCACCAGGGTCTGGGAGTCCTTCCGCGAGCGCAACGACCCCGAGGCCGTCCTCACCCTGCACGACGGCCAGAGCTTCCCCTACGCCGCCAAGCCCGCCTCCGCGCAGGGCGAGGCGCTGCCCGACGCCGGCTCGGTGACGGCCGAACCCCTGCTGTACGACCGCACCGGCAGCGCGAAGAGCCAGGCCGCGACGGGCACTGCGGACTTCGCCGCGAAGAGCGCCCTGTCCTCGGCCCGCCGGGGCATGTCCAACGCCCTCGTCGTCAGCGGCGCGCACACCGCGAGCGGCCACCCCGTCGCCGTCTTCGGGCCGCAGACCGGCTACTTCGCCCCGCAACTGCTGCTGCTCCAGGAGATACAGGGGCCGGGCATCAGCGCCCGCGGCGCCTCCTTCGCGGGCCTGAGCATGTACGTCGAACTGGGCCGCGGCCAGGACTACTCGTGGAGCGCCACGACCTCCGGCCAGGACATCATCGACACCTACGCCGTCGAGCTGTGCCAGGACGACCACCACTACCTCTACCACGGCACCTGCACCGCCATGGAGCAGGTGCAGCAGGCCAACGCGTGGAAGCCCACCGTCGCCGACGGCACCGCGGCCGGCTCGTACACCATGCGGGTGTGGCGCACCAAGTACGGTCCGGTCCAGTACCGCGCCACCGTCGGCGGCAAGAAGGTCGCCTACACCACCCTGCGCTCCTCCTACCTGCACGAGGCCGACTCCATCATCGGCTTCCAGATGCTCAACGACCCCGACTACGTCAAGGGCCCGCAGGACTTCCAGCAGGCCGCGCAGCACATCAACTTCACCTTCAACTGGTTCTACGCCGACTCCCGGCACACCGCGTATTACAACAGCGGCGACAACCCGGTGCGGGCCGCCGGAGTCGACGCCGAGTTCCCGGTGTGGGCGCAGCCGGCCTACGAGTGGCGCGGCTGGGACCCGGCCTCCAACACCGCCGACTACACCGCGCCCGCCGCGCACCCCAACTCCGTCGACCAGGACTACTACATCTCCTGGAACAACAAGCAGGCCGAGGACTACGCGGCCGCGCCCTGGGGCGAGGGCTCGGTGCACCGCGGCAACCTGCTGGAGGACCGGGTGAAGAAGCTCGTCGCGGCCGGCGGGGTGACCCGCACCGCGCTGACGCAGGCGATGGCGGACGCGGCCGTCGCCGATCTGCGCGCCGAGGACGTGCTGCCGAAGCTGCTGAAGGTGATCGACGGCGCGCCGGTCACCGACACCGCGGCCGCGGCGGCGGTGGACAAGCTGCGGGCCTGGCTGACCGCGGGCGCCCACCGCACCGAGACCTCGGCCGGCTCCCAGAAGTACGCCGACGCGGACGCCGTCCGCATCCTCGACGCCTGGTGGCCGCTGCTGGTCAAGGCCGAGTTCGAACCGGGGCTCGGCAGCGACCTGTACACCGCCTTCGGCGCCAACCTGCCCGTCGACGAGGCGCCGTCCGCCGGACACGGCCCGACCGGCTCGCACGCCGGCAGCGCCTTCCAGTACGGCTGGTGGAGCTATGTCGACAAGGACATCCGCGCGGTCCTCGGCGAGCGGGTGAGCGGCCCGCTGGCGCGGAAGTACTGCGGCTCCGGCAGCCTGACCGCCTGCCGCGACAGCCTGCTCGGCACGCTCAAGCAGGCGGCGGGACTGACCGCGGCCCAGGTCTACCCGGGCGACGACCAGTGCTCGGCGGGCGACCAGTGGTGCGCCGACTCGATCGCCCAGCGCGCCCTGGGCGGCATCAAGCACGGCAGGATCAGCTGGCAGAACCGGCCCACCTACCAGCAGGTCGTGGAGTACACCTCGCACCGGTGACCCCCGGGCCCCGGCGGTGAGGGTGCCGGCGGCGGGTCAGCGCACGCGACCCGCCGCCAGCACCAGCCGGGCCAGCTCCGGGTGCACGATGTCGCTGTGCGCACCGGCCGGCGGCCCGCCGTTCCTGATCACCGCGGACGCGTCCACGTTCACGCAGCCGGAGGCGGGCAGCGGCCCGCGCAGCGCGTCGGCCAGGGTGCACGCGCGCGTGCCGGGCACCCCCTGCACGCCGTCGTGCCCCAGGGCGCCCCACCGGGGCCCGAGCAGCGCCCCGATGTCCACGCCGAGCACCGACCGGTCGTCGCCGGACAGCCGCGACGCCAGCGGGTAGAAGGTGCCGAGCGCCGTGTCGTGGGAGGAGTGGCAGCACACCACGGGCCCGTCGACCCGGTGCTCCTGGCCCTGGAGCACCCCGCCCGTACGCGGGTCGCCGGGCAGCCGGGCGGCGAACGCGTAGTGCGAGAACGCGCCCTGGAGCAGCGTCACCGACTTCACCGCCCGCACCCGCGCGGGCAGCCCGCGCAGCGCGAACGACACCAGCCGCCCGCCGAAGCTGTGCCCCACCAGATGGATCCGCAGCTCGGGCACCGCCTGCGCGAGCCGCCCGGCCACCGGTCCGAGCCCGCGCTCGCCGACCGTGCCCGCGCGCCGCTTCATCGCGTAGTACGCCGCCTGCCGCAGCAGTTCCTTGGCGCCCTCCCACGGGTCCGGCAGCGCGAACGCCGCCGCGCCGCCGGGCGCCTCAAGACCCGCCAGGGCAGCGGCGAACTCCGCGCAGACCTCAGCGGCGGGCCGGGTGAACATACGGGGGCCGCTCTCCGGGACGCCCTCCGCCACCGTGTCCGCGGCGAAGTGCGCCTGCGGCCCCGGCGGCACCACCTCCACCAGCAGCCGCACCAGCCGCCCGAACTCCTCCTCCGCCCCCTGCTCGCGCGGCCGCTCGTCCAGCATCCGCACCAGCCGGTCCACCACCGTGGCCCGCCCCGGGAAGGTCTCCAGCAGCGCGTGCCGGGTGTCCTTGTCGAGGGCGGGGCCGGGCGCGGAGGCGGCGGTGGAGCGCGGGAAGTCGGGGATCGGCTCGTCGCAGAACCGCATCGACGGCCAGATCACCCCCACGTACCCGACCCGCGCGCCCGGCGCGAGGTCCGGCACGGGGGCGAGGAAGTGCCGGTAGAGGCGGGTGGCGCCGGTGCGGTCGTTGTTCCAGCCGTGCGCGAGGACGATCAGGTCGCGCACCCCGCTCGCGCCCGCCTGCGCGAGCAGCCGGTCCCGCTCCGGGCCGTCCACGTCCCCGTCCGCGTCGAACGTCAGCTCCCAGTAGGGGGCCGGATTCGTCCCTGGTTCCGTCATGACCGTCCCCCTCGTCCCGAAGCGGTGCGATGTGGGATGCATCGTCCCGCCGCCGGGGCGAGTTGGCCATACGTCAGGACGGGCGCGGGAGGGGAGTTCCCCGGCACGCCGCCGCCGTGCGCCGCGCCGGTGCGCGCCTCAGCGGTACAGCAGGTGGCGTCCGCGCGTACGGCGGAAGGCGGCCAGCTCGGTGCGCCAGCCGCCGACCACCTCGTCGGTGTCCGCGCCCGCGTCGATCATCGTGCGCACCCGGGCGGATCCGGTGAGCTTGTCGATCCAGTCGTCCGGGCGCCAGGCGAAGCCGCTCCAGACCCGCTTGGCGGTCACCAGCAGCGCGATCCCGGTGCGCAGCGGGTCGAAGGCGGCCCGGTCGTGCACATGGATCTGCACCCCGCCGGCCGTCTTCCCCGCGAACTTGGAGAACGTCGGCGCGAAGTACGCCTCGCGGAAGCGGACCCCGGGCAGGCCGAGCGCGTTGGCGGCGTCCGCCCAGCGGCCGTCCAGGCCCTCCGCGCCCAGCAGTTCGAAGGGGCGGGCGGTGCCCCGGCCCTCGGAGAGGTTGGTGCCCTCGAACATGCAGGTCCCCGCGTAGACGAGAGCCGTGTCCGGGGTCGGCATGTTCGGGCTCGGCGGCACCCAGGGCAGCCCGGAGGCGTCGTAGAACGAGGACCGGTCCCAGCCGGTCATCAGCACCGTCTCCAGCCGCACCGGGGTGGCCAGGAACTCCGCGTTGAACAGCCGCGCCAGCTCCGCGACCGTCATGCCGTGCGCCTGGGCGACGGGCTGCCGCCCCACGAACGTCGCGAACTCCTTGTGCAGCACCGGCCCCAGCGCCTCGCGGCCGGTCATCGGGTTCGGCCGGTCCAGCACCACGAACCGCTTCCCGGCGAGCGCGGCGGCCTCCATGCAGTCGTACAGCGTCCAGATGTACGTGTAGAAGCGGGCGCCCACGTCCTGGATGTCGAAGACCACGGTGTCCACGCCGGAGGCGGTGAACACGTCGGCCAGCGGCTGCCCGCTCTTGAGGTACGTGTCGTACACCGGCAGCCCGGTCGCCGGGTCGTCGTAGCGGCCCTCGGAGCCGCCCGCCTGCGCGGTGCCGCGGAAGCCGTGCTCGGGCCCGAACACGGCGCGGAGGTCCACCCGGCGGTCGGCGTGCATCACGTCGACGATGTGCCGTACGTCCCGGGTGACGCCGGTCGGGTTGGTGACGACGCCGACACGCTGCCCGGCCAGCGGCGCGTAGCCGTCGGCCGCCAGCCGCTCGAACCCGGTCCGCAGCGGCCGGCCCCGGCCCCGCGGTGCCGCCTCGGCCTGCGCGGCGGGGACGGCGGAGGCGGCCACCGCGGCCGAGGTGGCGAGCAGACTCCGACGGGACAGCTTCATCCGGTGACCTCCGTGATCGCGGGCGGGTGACATGCCCACGCACGCTAGCGTGCGCCCCGCCGTCAGGGAACGAGCCGGGAGCGAGCCGGCGCACGCCCGGCCCGAACCCCTCTTCCCCGCGGCATACCGACCGGTTAGTGTGTCGCCGCGGAGCCGATCCGCGAGCGCGTCGGACCAGGGCGAAGGAGATCGCTGGTGGAAGCCGTTCAGGGTGCGGGCGTGGTCGTCACCGGGGCCGGAGCGGGCATCGGCGCGGCGCTGGCCCGCCGGTTCGCCGCCGAGGGCGCCAGAGTCGTCGTCAACGACCTCGACGCCGCGAAGGCGGCCGCCGTCGCCGCCGAGACCGGCGGCATCGCACTGCCCGGCGACGCCTCCGCGATCGTCGCCGACGCCCGCGACGCGCTCGGCGGCACCGTCGACGTCTACTGCGCCAACGCGGGCCTCGGCTCGGCCGGCACCGAGGCCGCGGGCGAGGAGGTCTGGGCGCGGGCCTGGGACGTCAACGTCATGGCCCATGTCCGCGCCGCCGAGGCGCTGCTGCCCGGCTGGCTGGAGCGCGGGGCCGGCCGGTTCGTCTCCACCGTCTCCGCCGCCGGACTGCTCACCATGATCGGCGCCGCCCCCTACAGCGTCACCAAGCACGGCGCCTACGCCTTCGCCGAGTGGCTGTCGCTGACGTACCGCCACCGCGGGATCAAGGTCCACGCGATCTGCCCGCAAGGGGTGCGCACCGACATGCTCGACGCGGCCGGGAGCGCGGGCGACCTGGTGCTCAGGCCGACCGCCGTCGAACCCGCTGACGTGGCCGACGCCCTGTTCAAGGGCATCGCCGAGGACCGCTTCCTGATCCTGCCGCACCCCGAGGCGGCCGGCTTCTACCGGGCCCGCGCCACCGACCCCGACCACTGGCTGACCGGCATGAACCGCATCCAGCGCACCTGGGAGCAGGCCCGGTGAGCGCCGCGCCCGCCTCCCGGTACGCGGCCAAGCCCTGGCTGCCGCTGCTCGACGACGCCCAGCGCGCCCCCGTCCACCCCGCCGACTCCCTGGTGCACGCCCTGCGCCGGTCGGCCGCCGAGACCCCCGACCGCACCTTCCTCGCCTACTTCGACGCCCGCCTCAGCCACCGCGAGACCGACGAGCTGAGCGACTCGGTGGCCGGACACCTCGCCGCGCGCGGACTGCGCCCCGGCGACCGGGTGGCCGTCGTCCTCCAGAACTCGCCGCACTTCGTGCTCGCCGTCCTCGGCGCCTGGAAGGCGGGCGCGACCGTCGTCCCGGTCAACCCGATGTACAAGTCCGCCGAGGTCGCCCACGTCCTCAAGGACGCCGAGGTCAGCGCGCTCGTCTGCACCGACCGGGCCTGGGAGTCCTTCCTGCGCGCCACCGCGGCCGGCTCGCCCGTGCGGATCGTCCTCACCGCCTGCGAACGCGACTTCCAGACCCGCGACGACCCGCGCGCGCTCGCCTTCGAACGGCTGCCCGAGACCCCGGACGCCGACGACCTGACGGCCGTGGCCCGCGCCGGGCACCCGGCCCCCGCCGCGCCCGCCCCGGCGCCCGGCGACCTCGCGCTGATCAGCTACACCTCGGGCACCAGCGGCACCCCCAAGGGCGCCACCAACACCCACGGCAACATCATGTACAACGCCGAACGCCAGCGCACCGGCCTCGGCCTGCCCGAGGCGCCCGTCTACTTCGCGCTGGCACCGCTGTTCCACATCACCGGCATGGTCTGCCAGTTCGGCGCCTGTCTGAACAGCGCGGGCACCCTGGTCCTGGCCCACCGCTTCGAACCCTCCCTCGTGCTGGAGGCGTTCACCGAACACCGCCCGCACTACACCGTCGGCCCGTCCACCGCCTTCATGGCGCTGGCCGCCCACCCCGCCGTCACCCCGGACCACTTCTCCTCCTTCCACGTCATCTCCTCGGGCGGCGCGCCCCTGCCGCCCGCGCTGGTCGAGGCGTTCCGCGCCCGCTTCGGCCCGTACATCCGCAACGGCTACGGCCTCACCGAGTGCACCGCGCCCTGCGCCTCCGTACCGCCCGGCCGGGAGGCTCCCGTCGACCCGGTCTCCGGCACCCTCGCCGTCGGCGTGCCGGGACCCGACACCGTCGTGCGCGTCGTCGACGACACCGGCGCCGAGACGCCCTTCGGCACCCCCGGCGAGATCGTCGTCAGCGGCCCGCAGGTCGTCCCCGGCTACTGGCGGCGCCCCGACGCCACCGCCGAGACCTTCCCCGGCGGCGAACTGCGCACCGGCGACATCGGCTTCATGGACGAACAGGGCTGGCTGTACGTCGTCGACCGCAAGAAGGACATGATCAACGCGTCCGGCTTCAAGGTCTGGCCGCGCGAGGTCGAGGACGTCCTCTACACCCATCCGGCGGTGCGCGAGGCGGCCGTGGTCGGCGTGCCCGACGCCTACCGCGGCGAGACCGTCAAGGCGTACGTCAGCCTCCGCCCGGACGCCGCCGCGGAGCCGGACGCGCTCGCCGCGTACTGCAAGGAGCGGCTGGCCGCCTACAAGTACCCGCGGCAGGTGGAGATCCTGCCGGAGCTGCCGAAGACGGCGAGTGGGAAGATCCTCCGGCGGGAACTGCGTTCACGTGGTGACCGCGACGGCACCGAGCAGGACCCACGACACCCGTAGCACCACGGAAAGGCAGGTGGCGGCAGTGCCCAGGACGACGGAATCGGCCGGGACCCCCGTGCCCCAGCGGCTGCTGGCCGCCGCCACCCGGCTCTTCGCCGCCCAGGGGTACGACCGCACCTCGGTCCAGGAGATCGTCGAGGCGGCCGGCGTCACCAAGGGCGCGCTGTACCACTACTTCGGCTCCAAGGACGACCTGCTGCACGAGGTGTACGCGCGCGTGCTGCGCCTCCAGCAGGAGCGCCTCGACGCCTTCGCCGACGCCGACGAACCCGTGCACAAGCGCGTGCGGGACGCCGCCGCCGACGTCGTCGTCACCACCATCGACAACCTCGACGACGCCTCGATCTTCTTCCGCTCCATGCACCACCTGAGCCCGGAGAAGTTCAAGCAGGTGCGCGCCGAGCGGCGGCGCTACCACGAACGCTTCCGCGCGCTCATCGAGGAGGGCCAGGACCAGGGCGTCTTCTCCCGGGCCACCCCCGCCGACCTGGTGGTCGACTACCACTTCGGCTCCGTCCACCACCTGTCCACCTGGTACCGCCCGGACGGCCCCCTCACCCCGCAGGAGGTCGCCGACCACCTGGCGGACCTGCTGCTGCGGGCGCTGCGCCCGTGAGGTGAGCCGGCCGGGCCGCCGCGGCCGGGTTCCGGGGCCGCGGCCCCGGCCCGGCCGGCACGACCGTACGGCCCGGCTCGGGGCTCGGGCCGCCGTATCCGCACGCACGGCAGCCCGGCCCGCTCCGGCTCCCCGACGGCCCGGGGCACGAACGCCGCCCCGACCCCTGCCCGCACCGGCGAGGTCCTCGCGCGGGGGTCCGCCCGGCCGCGGCGAGCGGATGGCCCGGCCCGGTGGCCGGCACCAGCTCCTCGTGCCGGGCCACGTACGCGGTCAGCCCCTCGGGCAGCTCCCGCGCGTCCGGTGCCGGACAGGCGAGGTCCGGCTCGCCCGCCCGCAGCGCCCGCCCGGCCTCCGTGAGCACCACCCGGTGGCCCGTGCCGCCGAACAGGCCGGCGCCCGGCTCCCGTGCCGGATCGCGCGCCGGCCAGCTGAGCGCCGACCGCACGACGAGTTCGGCGCGGGCGGCCGTGAATCCGCCCTCGGTCACGTGTCACGGCCTGCGGCACTCCGCGCCGTCTCCTCGCGTTCCTCCGCACCCTCGCCCGCGCGCCGGGTTGCGGCGCGGGCGGGCGGCACGGAGGGTCGGTGCCATGAAAGGCATCAGCTACCGCCGCTACGGCGGACCCGAGGTGCTGGAGTACGGGGACGTGCGCGACCCCAAGGTCGGCCCCGATTCGGTGCTGGTCGAGGTGCGGGCCGCCGCCGTGAACCCGGTCGACTGGAAGTGCCGCGAGGGCTACCTGGACGCCCTCCTGGACCCCGTCTTCCCCGTGGTGCCCGGCTGGGACCTCGCCGGGGTCGTGGTCCGGCCGGGCGCGGCGGTCACCGAGTTCTCCGCCGGGGACGAGGTCATCGGCTACGTCCGCGAGGACTTCCTGTCCCGCGGCACCTTCGCCGAGTACGTCGCCGCCCCGGTGCGCACGCTCGCCCGCAAACCGCGCGGCCTCTCCTTCGCCGAGGCGGCCGGCATCCCGCTGGCCGGGCTCACCGCCTACCAGGTGCTCACCGGGGCGCTGCGGGTCAGGCGGGGCGAGACCGTGCTCGTGCACGCCGCGGCGGGCGGCGTCGGCTCGTTCGCCGTCCAGCTCGCCGCCCATCTGGGCGCCCGCGTGATCGGCACGGCGAGCGAGCGCAACCACGCCTATGTGCGCTCCCTGGGCGGCGAGCCGGTCACCTACGGCGAGGGCCTGGCCGAGCGGGTGCGCGGGCTCGCGCCCGAAGGGGTGGCCGCGGTGTTCGACACGATCGGCGGCGAGACCACCAGGACCTCCGCCCAGCTGCTCGCCCCCGAGGGCCGCCTCGCCTCCATCGCCGACCCGGAGGTCACCGACCACGGCGGCCGCTACTGCTTCGTCCGCCCCGATGCCCGGGATCTGCTGCACCTGTCCGAGCTGGCCGAGCAGGGGGTGCTGAGCGTGCACGTCGCGGAGACGTACCCGCTGGCACGGGCGGCGGACGCGCTGCGGCACAGCCAGGAGGGCCGGACCCGGGGGAAGATCGTCGTGACGGTGGACCGGGGGACGGCGGCGTAGCGGCCCCTGGCCGCTCCCGCCGGAGCCGTCCGGGGCCGCCTCAGAGGACCAGCGCCGACGCGCACACCGCCAGGGCCACCGTGCAGAGCACCGCCGCGGTGGCCAGGCGGGCGGTGAGGGCGGGCGGGGCGGCCGTCCGGGCCAGACAGCGGATACGGGCCTGGGCCACCAGCAGGAAGCCCAGCCACAGCAGGAAGCACAGGGCGCAGACGAGCACCCCGGCGGGTGAGACACCGCCGTGCAGCGCCGCCTTCACGGCGAGCACGGCGACCACCGTGCCGGACAGCGTCGTACGCCGCCAGGCGAGCCGCGTCCGCTCCGGCTGGAGCCCGGGATCGCGCCCGGCGGCCGCCGTCCCCGCACCGCCGCCCGCGGGCGCGCCGCCAAGGCCCCCGGTGCCCCCATGACTCTCGTCGGCCCCGTCGGCCCCGTCCGCCCCGTCGGCCCCGCTCACCCGGCCCGTCCCGCGAGGACCACCACGACCATGGCGACGGCCACGACGGCGACGACCAGGCCCAGCACGGCGGGGAAGCGGGAGGCGGGCAGGTCCTCGCCGCGCCGCATCGCCCGTTCGCAGCGCACCCAGTGGTTGACGGCGCGCAGACAGCACAGCACGCCCGCGGCGAGCAGGGCGAGGGCGAGACCGACGCGCCAGGCCCAGCGCAGCCCCGGCAGGAACTGGTCCACGGCGAACCCGCCGCCGATCAGGGCGAGCGCGGTCCGCAGCCAGGCGAGGAAGGTCCGCTCGTTGGCCAGCGAGAAGCGGTAGTCCGGGGTGCGGCCCTCCTGCCTGACCTCCTCGGGGGCGAACCACAGGCGGACGTTCCGTGCGAAGTCGATCACGGTGGGGACCTTACCCACGCACACGTCCGGCGGACGCCGGGGGCCGGGTCATCCTGCCGCCCGGTACGCCCGCAGCCGCTCGTACGCGGCGAGGCCGTCCGGCACCCACTCCCACTCGCCGAGCCGCCGCCCGACCTCGTCCTCGGACAGGAAGCCGTGCCAGGCGACCTCCTCGGCCTGCGGGCGCACCGGCAGCTCGCAGCGCACCCGGTACACCGCCGACCACCAGCTGTGCCCGGCGCCGTCGTCGTACAGGAACGTGAACAGATGCTCGGGGCGCGGCAGCCCCGTCACCCCCAGCTCCTCCTCGGCCTCGCGCAGGGCCGCGTCGTCGTAGCTCTCCCCGGCGCCGACGACACCGCCCACGAACAGGTCGTACAGGGACGGGAAGACCAGCTTGGACGCGGTGCGGCGGTGGACGAAGAGCCGCCCCCCGGCGTCCCGCGCCTCCACGAAGACGCAGCGGTGCCGCAGCCCGCGGGCGTACACCTCCCCGCGGGGTGCCTGTCCGACGACGCGGTCGTCGGCGTCGACGATGTCGAGGATCTCCTCCGCAGCGCTCATGCCCCCATCCAAGCAGCCCGCCCGGTCCCGGCAGCGGGCGCACCGCACGCAGCGGGTCCGGCGGCCGGGCTCAGCGCGGCTGGAGCTTCCGCTTCTGCTCGGGCACCGAGGCGCCGCACGGCATCGCCGGATGCAGGCCGAGCAGCACGATGCCCGCCACGATCGCCGCCAGGCCCGCCGCCTCCCCGGTCAGCGCGGCGACGTCGGTGCGCAGGCGGTCGCCGAGGAAGCCGACCCCGCAGGCGATCCCGGCCAGCGGTTCGGCCGCGGTGAGCGCGGGCAGCGACATGCGCAGCGGCGCCGTCTCGAAGGCGCTCTGCACCAGGATCAGCCCGGTGACGCCGATGACCAGCAGTCCGTACGGCTGCCAGCCGGTGAACAGCTCCGACCAGCCGCCCGCCGAGAAGCGCTGCCCGCTCACCCGGGTGAGCGCGTCCTGCACGCCGTACAGCAGCCCCGCGGCCACCGCGAGCAGCACCGGCCCCCAGCTGAGCCGGGAACGCTTGGCGTAGGTGGTCAGCAGCAGCGCGAGGCCGACCATGGTCCCGATGATCAGCCAGTGCCGCAGCGGATCGGTGACCGCGCTGCCCGCCCGGGGCCGGCCCGCCAGGATGAACGCCGTCACACCGCCCGCCAGCAGCGCGAGCCCCAGCCAGCCCTGGCGGCCCAGCGGCTGCCGGGTCTGGCAGCGCGACAGCGCCAGGGCGAACAGCAGATTGGTGGCCAGCAGCGGTTCCACCAGGGAGATCTCGCCGTGGCCCAGGGCGACGGCGCCGAGCACCATGCCGAGCACCATCAGTCCGAGCCCGCCCAGCCAGCGCGGCACCCTCATCAGGTCCAGCAGCAGCCGGGGCGAGAGGAAGTCGCTGAGCGGAGCGCGCTGGGCGGCGTTCTGCTGGAGGACGAAGCCGAAGCCCAGGCAGCACGCGGCGCTCACGGCGAGAGTCAGAACCAGAACCGACACGCTGCGTACCTCGATCATCCGGCCGGGCCACGGGGTGCGTAAGGGCCGACTCTAGCGTTCCAGGGCACTGTCCGCCGATGCGTGTACCCGGATCCGCGCGCTCGATCCGGCCGCCGCGGCCCGTCCGGGAGGGCGGCGGCACGGCGACACGTGGGCGGCGGCAGGGCGACACGGCCATGGTGGGCCGCCGCGCCGAAGCGCGCCATGGCCTACGCCACACGGGTGAAGGAACCCCGCGAACCCGGTCCGGCGGCGCTCCGCCCGCCGCTCTCCACAAGTACCGCCCCTTCATGTCGAGTTGACGCGTGTAACACTCCGGTGGCCCTTGACGCCGACTGTTGGCTGCGGGTTTGCTGTCCGTGATCGGACGACCAGCGATCGGTGACCGGGAGCGGATCCGCACCCGGCCGGAGGGACGCGAGCGGCGGCAATCCACGAGCGGCGCGGCCCACCACGGACGAAGAGCGACGCCCAGAGCACGGCAGAGCGACGCACACAGCACGAACGAAGAGCGCGTGAGGAAGTCCCGCGGTGCCCCCACCCCCGCCTCCCCTCGGCCGTGGCCGCAAGCGTGCGGCCCACGCCTTCGACGCCGCTCTCGACGACGCCGAACTCGTCACGGCCCGCTCCGCCCTCGCCCAGGGCCGCTGGCAGGCGGTCCGCTCGCTGCTCGCGCGCACCGGTGACGACTGGGACCGCCGCGCGCACCGCGTCACCGTCCTCGCCCGCGAGGCGCACACCGCCGCCTGGACGCGCGACTGGCTGCTCGCCGAACCCGAGTCCGCCGACGCGTCCGTGCTGCTCGGCGCCGCCCTGGTCGAGCGCGCGCTGCACGGCCGGCAGAAGCCGGGCCCGGCCCGCGAGGCGTGCCGTGCGGCGGCCGCCCTCGCGCCCGCCGACCCGACGCCCTGGCTCGCCCTGCTCCTGCTGGAGCGCTCCCTGGGCGCCGAGGAGGACGTGGTCCGCCTCTTCGACGAGGTGCGCCTGCGCCACCCGGACCACCACCACGCCCACCACCTGATGGTGGCGGCGCTCGCCGAACGCCACGCCGCCGCCGGACCCGACCCGCTGCACGAGGTCTACGACTTCGCCAACTGGGCCGCCGAGCAGGCCCCCGCCGACTCCCCGCTGGCCATCCTTCCCGTGGTCGCCCACGCCGAGCGCTATCGCGCGCTGGCCGCGGCGGGGCGGGCGGGCGCCGACCCGGCCGGCTGCGGGCACTGGGCGGGCCGCAGGGCCAGACAGGTGATGAAGGCCGCCTTCGACTGGTGGCTGGAGTGGGGGCAGGAGGGCCATCCGCGGCGCGTGGTCGACCTGAACTACCTCGCCCACGCCAAGCACTGCGAGGGCCGCGCCGCCGAGGCCGCCGCCCTCTTCCTGCGCATCGGCGACCACGCCACCGAGCACCCCTGGTCCTACCCGGAGCGTGACCCGTACACCGCCTTCCGCACCGCCCGCGCCGCCGCGCTCGGCACCGCCTGGCGCGTCTCCCGGCCCCCGCAAGCCCCCAGACCCAGGCCCCGACGCCCGAAAGGACGGCCCCGATGACGACGGGCAGTTCGAACCCGAGCAGGCCGACCGCCGACGGCGGCGGCATCAGCACCTTCAAGGGCCCGGAACGCGCCCTGCGCGCCGACCGGCTCGGCACGGGCGGCCTGCTGCTGTCCGTGCTGGCCGCGACCGCCCCGCTGATGGTGGTCGCCGGGGTCATGCCCACCACCTTCGCGGTCATGGGCATCGTCGGGCAGCCACTGCTCTTCGTGATCCTCGGCGTGGTGCTGGTCCTCTTCAGCCTCGGGTACGCCGAGATGAGCCGCCACGTCCACAACGCGGGCGCCTTCTACGCCTACATCTCCCGGGGGCTGGGCGGCACCGCCGGGGCGAGCGCGGCCCTCGTCGCCCTCGTCGCCTACAACGCCCTCCAGGCCGGCATCTACGGCATCTTCGGCTTCGAGGTGTCCAACCTGTTCGCCACCTACGCCGACCTCACCGTCGCCTGGTGGATCCCGGCGCTCGCGGCCGTCGCCCTGGTCGGCGCGCTCGGCTGGCTGAAGATCGACGTCAACGCGCGCGTGCTCGGCGTGCTGCTGGTGATCGAGGTCGTGCTGGTCGTCGTCTTCGACGTGGCCGCCGTGGGCGACCCGGGCCCGGCCGGTCTGTCCCTGCACGCGTTCGACCCGGACACCCTGTCGGGCGCGGGCATCGGCACCGCGCTGTGCTTCTGCATCGCCGCCTTCCTCGGCTTCGAGCAGGCACCCGTCTACGCCGAGGAGACCAGCCGCCCGCACATCCTGGTGCCCCGCGTGATGTTCCTCGCGGTCGCCGGGGTCGCCGTCTTCTTCGCGCTCAGCAGCTGGGCGCTGACCGTCGCCACCGGCCCCTCGGCGATCGTCGGCACCGCCCGCGAGGAGAGCGCCGGGCTGCTGTTCTCGCTCACCGGGTCCCGGCTCGGCGGCACCTTCACCGACGTCCTGCACGTCCTGTTCGTGACGGGCATGTTCGCGGCGATGCTCAGCTTCCACAACGTCGTCGCCCGCTACGCCTTCGCCATGGGCCGCGAGGGGCTGCTGCCCCCGGTCTTCGGCCGCACCTCCAGCGCCAGCGGGGCACCGGCCACCGGCTCCCTGTCGCAGACCGTCTTCTCGCTGCTGATCGTGGTCGCCTTCGCGGTCACCGACGACAGACCGGCCGGCGACCCGACCGCCCCCGTCCTGCACCTGTTCACCTGGGGCGGCAACATCGGCGCGCTCGGCGTGATCCTCCTGATGGCGGCCGCCTCGCTGTCGGTGATCGTCTTCTTCGTACGGCGCGGCGCCGCGCGCACCCAGGGCTGGCGGCTGGTCACCTCCGCCCTGGCCGGACTCGCCCTGCTGGTGATCGCCCTCTACACGGTGAAGGACTTCGACGTCCTGGTCGGCACGGGCCCCGGCTCGGCCCTGAGCCGGATCCTGCCCGGCATCATCGGCCTCGCCGCGGTCGTCGGCCTGGTCCAGGGCTCCGTGCTGCGCGCCCGCAGACCCGAAACCCACGCCCGCATCGGCCTGGGCAACGAGGCGTTCCAGCTGGAGAAGGCGGCCGGGTCGGCACCGTGACGCCCTGCGGGGCGGGCGTGGGCGGCGGTGGTGCCTCGTACGTGTTTCGGCTTGTACGCGCTTCGGCGCCACCGCCGCCGGACCCGGCGCTAGACGATCAGCGACAGCAGCAGGACCAGCGCACCGGCCACCACGGAGATGATCGTCTCCATCAGCGACCAGGTCTTGACCGTCTGCCCGACGCTCAGCCCGAAGTACTCCTTCACCAGCCAGAACCCGGCGTCGTTGACATGGCTGAAGAACAGCGAGCCGGCCCCGATCGCCAGCACCAGCAGCGCCGTGTGCGCGGTCGACATGTCGGCCGCCAGCGGCGCGACCAGACCGGCGGCCGAAACGGTCGCCACGGTCGCCGAGCCGGTCGCCAGCCGGATGGCCACCGCGATCAGCCAGGCCAGCAGCAGCGCAGGGATCGACCAGTCCTTGGAGATGTCCAGGATCATCTGGCCCACACCGCAGTCGATCAGCGTCTGCTTGAAGCCGCCGCCGGCGCCGACGATGAGCAGGATGCCCGCGATGGGCATCAGGCCCTTCTCCACGGTGGAGTTGATCCGCTCCCTGGTGAAGCCCGCGGGGCGGCCCAGGGTGAACATGCCGACGATCACGGCGGCCAGCAGCGCGATCAGCGGGGAGCCGATGACGTCGAAGACCCGCTGGGTCATGTTCGTGCCGTCGTCGACGACGATGTCCACCAGGGCCTTGGCCAGCATCAGCACGACCGGCAGCAGCACCGTGGCGAGCGTGGCGCCGAAGCCCGGCCGGTGCTCCAGCTTCTCCGAGGCGCGTTCCGGGAGCATGCGGTCGGGCGCGGGCACGTCCACCCAGCGGGCCGCCACCTTGGAGAACAGCGGACCGGCGATGATCACGGTCGGCACGGCGACGACGATGCCCAGCGCCAGCGTCACGCCCAGGTTGGCCTTGACCGCGTCGATCGCGACCAGCGGACCGGGGTGCGGTGGGATCAGACCGTGCATCACGGACAGACCGGCCAGGGCCGGGACGCCGATCCGCATCAGCGAGTAGTTGCCGCGCTTGGCCACCATCAGCACCACCGGGATCAGCAGCACGATGCCGACCTCGAAGAACAGCGGCAGCCCGATCACCGAGGCGATCAGCACCATGGCCCAGGGCATCGCCCGGCCCTTGGCCCTCGCCAGGATCGTGTCCACCACCTGGTCGGCGCCGCCCGAGTCGGCGAGCAGCTTGCCGAGCACCGCGCCCAGCGCGATCAGCACGCCGACACCGGCGACCGTCGAACCGAGTCCGCTGGTGAAGCTGGTGATCGCCTTGTCCAGCGGCGCGCCCGCGACCGCGCCGAGCACCAGCGAGCCGATGGTCAGCGACAGGAAGGCGTGCAGTTTGAACCGGGTGATGAGCAGGACGATGACGGCGATGCCCGCCAGGACGGCGATGCCCAGCTGGGCGTGTCCGGCCGAGGTGATCGCCGGGGGCGCGTCCGCTGCCAGCATCTCGACGCTGAGTCTGGTCACGGGGTGTTCCCTTGGAGGTGAAGAGGGACGGGAAGGAAGGCGACGGTGGGGGCCGGAGGAGGCGCGGCCGGTGGCCGCGCGGCAACGGAAGCGTCAGCGCGAGGCCGGACCGCCGGGCGCGGTGGCGTCCGGCGCGGCACCGTCGAGGCCGTCCAGGGCGGCCACGGCGCGCGCGGCGATCTGCTCGGGCGTACCCGAGACGTCCACCGCGACACCGCGCTCGTCCGCCTCCAGCGGCTGGAGCGTGGCGAACTGCGAGTCCAGCAGCGCGGTCGGCATGAAGTGCCCCTGGCGCTGCGCCATCCGGTCCTCGATGAGCTCGCGGTCACCGGTCAGATGCACGAAGACGACCCCGGGGGCCGCCGCCCTGAGCCGGTCGCGGTAGGCCCGCTTCAGGGCCGAGCTGCTCACCACCCCGCCGAGCCCGGCCCGCCCGTGCGCCCAGGCGCCGATGGCGTCGAGCCAGGGCCGGCGGTCCTCGTCGCCGAGCGGGATCCCGGCCGCCATCTTGTCGATGTTGGCCTGTGGGTGGAAGTCGTCGCCCTCGGCGTACGGGACGCCGAGCCGGCCCGCGAGCAGGGGACCGATGGTGGTCTTGCCCGTACCGGCGACGCCCATCACCACGACGACGTGGGGGGTGCGCATCACTGCCTCGCTGTCTTCCTCGACATGGACCGACATGGGTCTGACATGGGACGCCGACATCCGGCGTCCGCCACACTGAAACCCATTAGGTACGACGAATTCAAGAGTCTGTGACATATAAGTCTGACTTTTCGATTCCGTGATCCACCCCGTACGCTGAGTGCATGAGCACACCGGGCCGGGGGCTGCACGGCCGCGTACTGGACACCCTCGGCCCCGCGATCACCGCGGGTGAGTACCCCCCGGGCAGTGTCCTGCGCACCGATGAACTGGCACAGCGTTTCGACGTCTCACGCTCCGTGATGCGCGAGGCGGTACGCGTCCTGGAGTCCATGCACCTGGTCGCCTCCCGCCGCCGCGTCGGCGTGACCGTACGCCCGCAGCACGAGTGGAACGTCTACGATCCCCAGGTCATCCGCTGGCGGCTGGCCGGCGCCGACCGGCCGCGCCAACTGCGCTCCCTGACCGTGCTGCGCTCGGCGGTCGAACCGGTCGCGGCCGGACTCGCCGCCCGGTACGCCGACGCCGAGCAGTGCGCCGAACTCACCGAGTGCGCCCTCGGCATGGTCGCCAACTCACGCGGCCACCGGCTGGAGCAGTACCTGTTCCACGACATGGCCTTCCACCGCGTCATCCTCACCGCCTCGGGCAACGAGATGTTCGCGCGCCTGGGCGACGTCGTCGCCGAGGTCCTCACCGGCCGCACCCACCACGAGGTCATGTTCGAGGACCCCGACCCCGCCGCCGTCACCCTGCATGTCCAGGTCGCCGAGGCCGTCCGCGCCCGCGACGCCGAACGCGCCGAGCGGCTGACCCGGGAGATCACGGTCGGCGCCCTCCAGGAACTGGACGTCCTGGCGCCGTAGCCGTGTCACGGCCTCGGCGCGGCTACGCCAGGAAGTCGCCGTCCACGTACACCCAGGCCCCGTCCACCCGCTCGAAGCGGCTGCGCTCGTGCAGTGACCCGCCCCGGTAGGACGCCCGGAACGTCACCGTCCCGGTGGCGTGGAAGGCGGAGCCGTCCGCCGTGTCCAGGATCTCCAGGCCCGTCCAGCGCATCCCCGGATCCAGTTCCAGAAGCTCCGGCCTGGTCCGCGGGTGCCAGGTCCGCAGCAGATACCCCGCGTCCCGGCGCACGAAGGCGCTGTACCGCGACCGCATCAGCGCCTCGGCGCTCGGAGCGGCGGCCGCGCCGGAGTGGAGACGGCCGCAGCACTTCTCGTACGGCCCGGTCAGCCCGCACGGGCAGGAACGCGTGGTCATGGCGCCCATTCTGCCCGCCCCCGCGCGCGCCGGCGGACGCTGCCTGCCGGACCGCGCGGCCCGCACCCGCGCGAGGCACAGTGGACAGTGGAAGGGGCGCGAAGAGCAGCAGGAGCAGCAGGAGCAGCAAGAGGAGCCGGAGAAGCCCCGGAGAGCGGAGCCGGGGCGAGCGGAGCTGAGGAGGGACCGACGATGACGCGACCCGTCGACACCAGCCGGCCTGCGTCCGTCAAGGAATGGCGGCTGAACCTGTACCTGTCCGAACACGACCCGGACACCACCGCCCGGATCGTCCTGGACACCGGCGACAACGTCCTGGAGAGCTGCGCGGAGGCCCGCCGCAGCCCCTACGACCCCGAGGTGCCCGAGATAGGCGACGAACTCGCCGCCGGCCGGGCCCTGATCGCGCTGGGCCGCGAACTGATGCGCGCCGCCGCGGGCGACATCGAGGCGGTCGGGGCGCCCGAGGCGACATCGTCCGCCCCGCTGTGGACCTCCGGGGAGTAGGGAGCCCGACCGTGCTCTTCACGGATCGTGCGGCGGCGGGCAGGCACCTCGGCGACCGGCTGGCCGCGCTCGCCGGGCGGCCGGACGTCGTGGTGCTCGGCCTGCCGCGCGGCGGCGTCCCGGTCGCCGCCGCGGTGGCCAGGGCGCTCGACGCCCCGCTGGACCTCTGCCTGGTACGGAAACTCGGCGTGCCCGCACAGCCCGAGCTGGCCATGGGTGCGATCGGCGAGGACGGCGTGCGGGTCGTGGACGACACGGTGGTGCGCGAGGTGGGCGTACCGCCGGCGGCGCTGGAGCGCGTGGCGGAGCGCGAGCAGCGCGAACTGCTCCGCCGGGCCGCCCGCTACCGCGGCGACCGGCCCGCGCTCCCCGTCGCCGGGCGGACCGTCGTGCTGGTCGACGACGGGGTGGCCACCGGTTCGACCGCGCGGGCGGCCTGCCGGACGGTACGGGCCAGGGGCGCCGCGCGCACCGTGCTCGCGGTGCCGGTCGCCCCGCCGGACTGGACCCGGCGCCTGGCGGGCGAGGCCGACGAACTGGTCGCTCTGGAGACCCCGTCGGGCTTCTTCGCCGTCGGCCAGTTCTACACCGACTTCGCCCAGCTCGACGACGAGGACGTCATCGCCTGCCTGCGCGAGGCGGCTTCCGGCGACCGGACGGAGCGGACCGGGGAGCCGGGGGAGACCGCCGAGGAGGCCGAGGCCGAGGCCGGGGCGGAAGTGGAGGCTGAGGCGGAAGTGGAGGCTGAGGTGGAGGTCGAGGCGGGCCCGGTCCGGCTGGCCGGACACCTGACGATCCCCGCCGCCCCGGCCGGCCTCGTGGTCTTCGCGCACGGCAGCGGCAGCGGCAGGCACAGCCCGCGCAACCGGTACGTCGCCGCCGGGCTGCACCGCGCCCGGCTCGGCACCCTGCTGTTCGACCTGCTCACGGAGGAGGAGGCGGGCGAACGCGGCAACGTCTTCGACACCGCCCTGCTGGCCGCCCGCCTCACCGCCGCCACGGCCTGGCTGCGGCGCCGCCCGGACACCCGGAACCTCCCCCTCGGCTGCTTCGGCGCCAGCACCGGAGCAGCCGCCGCGCTGCGGGCCGCCGCGGAGCCGGGGACGGACATCGCCGCCGTCGTCTCCCGCGGCGGCCGCCCCGACCTCGCCGGCCCCGCCCTGCCCGCCGTGACCGCCCCCACCCTGCTGATCGTCGGCGGCGCCGATCCCCAGGTCCTGGACCTCAACCGCCAGGCCCAGACCCACCTGACCTGCGAGAACCACCTCGCCGTCGTCCCCGGCGCCACCCACCTCTTCGAGGAACCCGGCACCCTGGACCAGGCCACGGACCTGTCCCGCACCTGGTTCACGACCCACCTGCCGCCGCCCACCGCACCCGAAAACGCGAAAGACCCCAGATGAACTGGGGTCTCTGCTGGTGTCCGAGGGGGGACTTGAACCCCCACGCCCGATAAAGGGCACTAGCACCTCAAGCTAGCGCGTCTGCCATTCCGCCACCCGGACAAGGTGTCTGTCGTGCGGGGTTTCCCCCGCGGCGACGACGTAAACATTACCAGGCTTTCCGGTGTGCCCGATCACCCCCGGTCCGCTCCCGGCTCGGGGCGTGAACGCGCTGTGACGGGCCGGGGGCTCCCTTGGGCCAGGGGCGCCGGGAGAGGGAGGATGAGTGGACCACGGGCACACGAGATGGGCCACCAGCACACCAGCGGGAGGAAGCAGCGTGAGCGAGACGGACACGGCCAGGGGCGTCACCGGCGAGGACGAGGTCGTGGACCTCTGCCGCGAGCTGATCCAGATCGACACCAGCAACTACGGCGACCACTCGGGCCCCGGCGAGCGCAAGGCCGCCGAGTACGTCGCCGAGAAGCTCGCCGAGGTGGGCCTCGAACCGAAGATCTTCGAGTCCCACCCCGGCCGCGCCTCGACCGTGGCGCGGATCGCGGGCGAGGACCCGTCCCGGCCCGCACTGCTCATCCACGGCCACACCGACGTCGTACCGGCCAACGCCGACGACTGGACGCACCACCCCTTCTCCGGGGAGGTCGCGGACGGCTGCGTGTGGGGCCGGGGCGCGGTGGACATGAAGGACATGGACGCGATGACGCTGGCGGTCGTGCGCGACCGGCTGCGCAGCGGGCGCCGGCCGCCCCGGGACATCGTGCTCGCCTTCCTCGCCGACGAGGAGGCGGGCGGCACGTACGGCGCCCGGTACCTGGTCGACCGCCACCCGGACCTCTTCGAGGGCGTCACGGAGGCGATCAGCGAGGTCGGCGGCTTCTCCTTCACGGTCAGTGAGCAGCGGCGGCTGTATCTGATCCAGACGGCCGAGAAGGGCATGCACTGGATGAAGCTGACCGTGGCCGGCACCGCGGGCCACGGGTCGATGATCCACCGGGACAACGCGATCACCGAACTGTCCGACGCCGTCGCCCGGCTCGGCCGGCACGAGTTCCCGGTGCGGGTCACCAAGACCACCCGGGCCTTCCTCGACGAACTCGGCGACGCGCTCGGCACCGAGCTGGACCCGGAGAACATGGAGGGGACCCTCGCCAAGCTGGGCGGCATCGCCAAGCTCATCGGCGCGACCCTGAGCAACACCGCCAACCCGACCCAGATGGGCGCCGGATACAAGGTCAACGTCATCCCGGGCGAGGCGACCGCGCATGTCGACGGACGCTTCCTGCCGGGCTTCGAGGAGGAGTTCCTGGCCGATCTGGACCGGATCCTCGGCCCCCGGGTCAAGCGCGAGGACGTGCACGCCGACAAGGCCGTGGAGACCACGTTCGACGGGCCGCTGGTGGCGGCGATGCAGTCCGCGCTGGTGGCCGAGGACCCGGCCGCGAAGGCCATCCCGTACATGCTCTCCGGCGGCACGGACGCCAAGTCCTTCGACGACCTGGGGATCCGGGGCTTCGGCTTCGCCCCGCTGAAGCTGCCGCCGGAGCTGGACTTCGCGGGCATGTTCCACGGGGTCGACGAGCGGGTGCCGGTGGACGGTCTGCGGTTCGGCGTGCGCGTGCTCGACCGGTTCATCGACGCCTCCTGACCCTGGTCAGCGCCCGCTTGACCCCGGTAATCGACCGCCTGTACGGGCATGACTGAGAAGAGTGAATCCGACCATAAGCTCGTAGCTCCATTACTCCCTCCTCGTTACAGGTAATGCGATCAGCAACACGGGATCGCTTTTGCCAACTAGGAGGAATAATGATCAAGAAGGTCGTCGCTGCCGCGGTTGCCACCGGTGGGCTGGTCCTCGCGGGCGCGGGCCTGGCCGCCGCCGACTCCGGAGCCCAGGGTGCCGCCGTGCAGTCCCCGGGCGTCGTCTCCGGCAACGTCATCCAGGTGCCCGTGCACGTGCCGGTGAACGTCTGCGGCAACACGATCTCGGTGATCGGGCTGCTGAACCCCGCCTTCGGCAACGCCTGCGTCAACAAGTGACGTTGTGCCCCACCCCGTGAGGGTCTGAATTCATCGACTCCGTGGGGGGTCTGAACCCGCCGGCCCCGGCGCGCGCGCCATGCGCTCCGGGGCCGGCCGGTTTTTCCGCGCGGTCGCCGGGTGTGCTCATCCGCCCGAGTGCGAGCGCGCGTTCCGGAAGGTTCGAGAAGGTCGAGAGCAGGGATTCAGCAACATGCGACAGGTCACCCGCAAGGGCCTGATGACCGTGGCCGCCGCCACCGGCGTGCTCGCCGCGGCGAGCGGAGCCGCGCACGCCGACGCGGGCGCCACCGGCACCGCGGCCGGCTCGCCGGGCGTGCTGTCCGGCAACACGGTGCAGGTGCCGGTGCACGTGCCCGTGAACATCTGCGGCAACACCGTGAACGTCGTCGGGCTGCTCAACCCGGCGATGGGCAACAAGTGCGCCAACGGCGGCGAGGGCAGCGGCACGTCCGGCGGGCACGGCGGGCACGGAGGGCACGGCCACGGAGGGACGGGGCACGGCGGAAGCGGTCACGGCGGGAGCAGCCACGGCGGCTCCGGCGGCGGTGCGCAGGCCGGCGGCCACACCGGGGGGTCACCGGGCGTGGGCTCCGGCAACCAGGTCCAGGTGCCGATCGACGTCCCCGTGAACGTCTGCGGCAACAGCGTCGACGTCATCGGCGTGGGCAACGCGGCCTTCGGCGACACCTGCGCCAACCCGGGCGGCCCCGGCGGTCACCCCACGCCTCCGGGTCACGGCAACCCGCCCGGCCACCCGGGCACTCCGGGCCACCCCGGCACGCCCGGACATCCGGGGCACCCCGGTCACCCTGGCACTCCCGGCCACCCCGGCACCCCGGGCCACCCGGGCACGCCCACCAGTCCGCCCGTCACGGGCAGCCGGACGCCCAGCGGAGCGGTGCACATCAACCAGCCCGCCCCGCAGACCG